>JAVFAP010000484.1:0-3814 GCA_034002445.1 bacterium
ATATCCTGGTTCGGATGGCGTAAGAATTCGGTGTTAAGTAGAACTTGGTTATTCCGTCCTCTCTCTATACAATGGATTTTCGGATTTCGTTTGAGTGAATCGGTAATTTTTTTGGAGGTTTCGTTATGTCTTGCACAAAAGAGCATTTTGGACCCAAGGGCCTCTTCGGTTCGTTTGGGGCTGGGATTGGAGCGCCGCTGGAATTGGCGGTGGAAGCGCCGGGTGTCGAATGCTTTCAACTGCATGTGCCCGAAGAACAGGATATGACTACGGCGTGGGCCCAGCGGGTCAAGGCCCTGATCGAGCCGCGGCAGATCAAAATCGCGCGCTTTGTCATCGGGTACTCCGGGCTGGATGGGGATCAATATGACAGCCCCCAGCGCGTACTGGAAACCGTCGGCTTTGGCGTGCAGGATCACGCCAAACGCCAAGCCCGGCTGGCACTGACCAAGCGCTATATCCAGTTTGGGTATGAACAACTGGGTGTGAAAGACTTCAACGCGCACCTCGGCCATGTCGATGAAACCAATGAGTTCTTCGCGCCCATGGTCGAATCCGTGCAGGAATGCTGCGATATTGTGTCGCAATGGGGCGGGCATTATGATGTCGAAACCGGCCCTGAGTCCTTCGATGCCCTCTATGCGTTCATCAAAAAAGTGAACCGTCCCGGGATATTCCGCGTCAATGTGGACCTCGCCAATATTGTTCTTTACCACGGTTTATGGGAACCGATTACCTTTTTGCGCCAACTGTTGGATGCAGGGGTCGAGATCGGCGGTGTGCACCTCAAGGACGCCATGCCCGTTACCTGCCAACCCACCATGCAGCAATGGAACGGCGAAGAGGTTCATCCCGGCAATGGGATGGTGAACTTCCCGCTTCTGCTGAAAACGCTGTTCGAGCATGGCTACCGCGACGCCATCGTGGTCGAGCGCGAAGTGCTGGGCGAGAGCGGATTGCAAAAAGTCCGCAAAATGGCGGAAACCCTCACCTGGGTCTACAATCTCTGCCGAGATATCGAAAACGCCTGCGCGGCGAAATAAAATCCATTCCATACCTAATAAAAAACCAAGACGAGACCCCTTGTCTTGGTTTTTTGTTCAACGGGAGGGAAGGGAATCCCGATCCCTCCCGCCAGGTTGAATCCTCAGTCTCGGGATTGGTTTCCTTTCTCCACAGCATAGCGGATTCGACAAACCCCTTCCGCGATATATGCGAAGATCTTGATAATGGGGAATCCCATCAGCGCGATCAGGGCAAACATCAAGACCACAATCATGCCGAAGGGGTCGACGATCAACTCGGGATCGAACATTACCACCTGAAAATACCGGCAGGCTGTGATTGCACCCACCAGACCGAAGAAGAACAGAAACCAGCCAAAAAATTTGACAAAGCGGATCAGAAACGGAATCGGTACCCGTTCGGATTCAGGTTGGCTCTCTTTGATTTGTCCCACTTCATGCTCAGTCGCATCATACCCATCTTGCATGGAATCAGCTCCTTCTCGGTTTTACCGTAGTTCGATACTGTAACTGTTTACACCGTCACTGGCTTCCAGGTAAACACCAGGCGGCAATTGATTCGCCAAGGTAATCACGGTTTCGATCGCCTCTTCCTTGCCTCGAAAGGCACTGAGGCGGGATGTGATGAACGAAACAATTCGCGACATCGTCCGCAATTGAAACCGCATCCCCAGTCCCGTACCCAGTTTCAGAACCACATACGACGATTTCCCTTGCCGGAGTTGCGATTGTTTGCTGATTTTCAGCTGCGTGCCTTCCGAAAGGTGTTCGTATGGCTGGGCCATCCCCAGTTCATGGATGGTTTTGCGGATCGCGGGGAAATCGAACCCCATCTCCTTCCCCTTTTCGATGAAAGAGGCTGGAGTGGCTTCGTAGACTGGATCGAGGAGTTGCAGCGGCAGTGTCGCGTGCAACTCGGGGGCGATCCCCTCGACATAGGGCTGTGTCGCCTCTACCTGAAGCCATACCGATCCAGGGGTGGGTTGCGCGGGTAACCCCATGCAAATTCCATTGAGCAGCAGTATCCAGACCCAGCCGGGAAGGGCAGGTGGCCAATCCCATGGTTTCTTTATCGATAGCAAGGGTCGCCTCCTTTTACAGGATCATTGAGTGAATGCGTAAACCGATGGTTTCAATCCTTTTTTGTGTCCGCCAAATCCGATGGGGTTGGGGGCATACTCACCAACCAAATCCACACTCGCCTTTGCAGGGACATCTTGTCCCAATAGATGATAGCAGGCGTTCACCACCAGGCGGCGGAAGCCTTCACTTTGGAGATCCCCAGCGTGGCCCATGGTGGTGGTAAAAACCTGTGCGGTTTTGCCGGATTCGCCGGTGAAGGTCTTCAGCCAAGCCACCGGAACCCGTTCCTTTTCTTCATTGGGCTTGTCATCCGGATTCATCCCCACCAGAACCTGTCCCAGGATCAAGGGGGTGCAATCGCCGTGCAGGGTGGTGATGCCGTAGACATCCGAAGGCCCCCAGATATCCTCGCAACCGCTCACGATGGGATGGGATTCTTGCCCTTCGGCGATCAGACCGCGGGTACTTTCTTTTTGATGGACCCCATAGTGATTGATCCAGGTTTCGCCCAGCACCTGCCGTCCGAAACCGCCTGGATATTCCTTATTGTTAAAACTATATTTTTCGTATGTCTTGGAGGTCTGGAAGTTGAAAGCGTGGGTTGCGGTACGTAGTCCCATGATGGGTTTGCCCGTGTCCAGATAGGCGACGATATGCGCCATCTGCTCATCCGGCAGATCGCGGAAGCGGGTAAACAGGATCATCAAGTCCGACGATTCCAACGCGTCCAGACCGGGAATATTGTTATTGACTTCAGGGTCGATGTATCCATCCTGGGGATCGATTGCAAAGAGGACGGTCACACGGAAGCCGTGTTGCATGGCCAGAATCTTGCCCAGTTGCGGCATCGATTCTTCGGATCGGTATTCTTCATCACCTGTGACGATGACAATATGCTTCCCTTGGCCGGGTCCCTCTTTCCCTTCGTAAACAACCCAGGGGGTCTCTGCCCCAGACACGGTGCTGATGCCCACACAAAGGACCGTGAGCAGCAAGCCTTTCGAAATAAAGCGGATGGTTGATTGAATCATGCGGTTAAGTCTCCCTGTTCTCCGGAATAATGCTTTATTGTACACGATCCGCCCTAGGCGGCTAAAGGGTTCTGGATCATTCTGTGGTTGGCGGGCTGGAATAGCGAACGCAGAATTCGGGGGGATTGAGAATAGAAAAAGCCCGGGCATGCCCGGGCTTTTGAGATAAACTGGGATTACGAACCGCTTATTTCATGGTACCGAATGATTGAACACTGGACACTTCAGGCACAGTGACAACCTGAATATTGTCGAAGGAACGCTGGCCCCCTTCGGCTGCGCCACCGGAACGGCTGAACAGGGCGATCCCGTCCTGGTTCAGTTCATAGCGGTTGGTGCTGGGTGCGTTTTTCAGGATCAGAGTCGCGACGCCATACCCGCCCACTTCGCTCAGTGTAGCGACGATATCACACTTGCCTGTGGCGATATCCGCGTTGCTGACCGTGATGCTCATGTGGTACCAGGTATCCGCTTTCCACATCAAATTGGGCAACTGGGACAGCCAGGCACGACCGCCAAGCAGCGCATGCAGCCCACGGCCTTGGGTATTGCCCATGCCGCCATCGCGCATAGTCATGATGACCGCGCCGTCTTCGATATTGCTGGCGGTTGGCGCCGGGGTAAACAGAGCGATCCCCGACCAGGTTTCATCGCCGGAGGTTGTGATCGTTTCGA
>JAVFAP010000485.1:0-3804 GCA_034002445.1 bacterium
CCTGAACAATCAGCCCAGGAATGCGAAACACCCCAAGTAGATAGCAACGGCATCATAACTACAGAAGAAGAAATCGAAGGTTACAACATTGTCAAAGCCATTGCAAGAGAGGTTGTCGATGTTCACAGAATAACCCTGCGTGACAACAAAAGTTACTGCAGCATTCTTCTGGATAACAACAACAGAAAACCAATATGCAGACTTCACCTAAACGGAAACAAAAAGTACATCACACTTTTCAATGATAAAATGGATGAAAAGATCTCGATCGATTCCATAGATGATTTATTCAAACATGCAAGCAAAATCAAATCAACAGCACTAGGATATGATGAAACAAACAAAACACAAGGCTTAACACCACCATTGACGGAAGAAACAAAATTCCCATCCTAGAGTTTAACAATCCGGTTTTACTTACCACCAGGATCTAAAAAGATATTCTTAGATCCTGGTGAAGAACAAGGCCGAACCGGTGTCATATTTATCCAAACAATATGCATGACCACAATCATCTTACCTCCCCTTGAAATCGCTTCATCTCTCCCGTTTAATAGTTCCCAATCTCCTGGGAGGCACGGTTATGAAAATTGAGCATATCGGTTACCAAGTCCACGATCCCGCCGCGGTGGCGGCATGGTATGTCCTGCACCTGGGCTTTTCCATCCGGCGCGCGGCGGACCACCCTGTCCCCGTCCGCTTCATGGCCGATTGTGAGGGCCAGGTAATGCTGGAAATCTACCACAATCCCGCCGTAACCGTGCCTGAGTATGCCGCCATGGATCCGCTCTTGTTCCATATCGCTTTTGCTTGTGAGGATCTGCCAGGCACCATCACCCGCCTGACCCAAGCCGGCGCCACCATCCACAGTGGCCCCGAAACCACGCCCCATAGGGACCAGATCGCCATCTTGCGCGATCCCTGGGGGTTGGCGATCCAACTCGCGAACCGCGCCACCCCCATGCTCGAGTGTTAGATTGACGGCACGCCAGGACGCACAGCAGCCTTCGTAAAGGAGCCAACCCTCATGATCACCCGTTTCTTGATCCTTCTTCTTCCCCTGTTTATCCTCTCCGCCTGCAATCAGGACGAGACCGCCGGGGTCAAACGCTTCACCCTGCCCCATGTCCTTAACACCGATCACCCCGTCCACAAGGCCTTGGAGAAATTCGCGGACGAAGTGGAAAAACGCAGCCAAGGCGCCATGACCATCCGCATCCAGCCCGGCGGAACCCTCGGCAACGAGCAGGAACTGTGCGACAACGTCAGCAACGACACCGATACCTTCACCAAAATTTCTTCCACCATCCTCGAAACCAAGGCGGAACTCGCGAAAATCTACTCGCTCCCCTATCTGTTCCGCGACGCCGAGCACATGTGGAAGGTGCTCGATGGCGAAATCGGCCAGGCCCTGCTGGATATGGCCTTGGATCAAAACCTCAAGGGCATCTGCTATTTCGATGCCGGGGCCCGCTCGTTTTATACAAAAACCAAAGTCGAATCGCCAGCCGACCTCAGGGGCGTCAAAATCCGTGTGCAAAAGAGCGTAATGATGCAAAAACTGGTCGAGACCCTGGGCGCCTCGCCCCAGCAAATCGCCTTCTCCGAACTCTACACCGCCCTTAACACCGGCGTGGTGCAGGGAGCGGAAAACAACATCCCCAGCTACTACACCCAGCGGCATTACAAAGTCGCGCCCTACTTTGTCTTTGATGAACACGTCTGTATCCCTGACATCCTGCTGATGAGCGCCAAACAATGGAACCGCCTCACCCCGGACGAACAACGTATCATCCAAGACGCCGCCCAAACCGCCAAGGAATACCAGAAAGAGTTGTGGATCCAGGAAACCGAAGAACATATCCAAAAAATGAAGGCCGAAGGAGTCACCTTCACCACCTTGGATAACAAGGACGCCTTTATTCAGGCGACTCAGCCCATCTACGCCGAATTTGAGGGGACACTCGTAATGGACTACGTCCAAAAAATTCGCGCCGTGCAGTGATACACCCCACCCCTGCGTCCCATCGCCAATTCCACCGCCGGGGCGGGCCCCTCGGGTTCCGCCCCGCGCCTGTTTTCTCCAAAAAAAATCCGCCACAGCCATAGCCATAGGGCGGATTCTTTTCTTAAATAGTCCAGAAAATCCCTGGGGAGGAGACCCCTGTGCACCGTTTCATTCACGCATCAGATCAACTGCTGACCTGGTTCCTCATCGCGCTGATCATCGTCATGGTGGGCAGCATTACAGCCGAAATTCTCCTTAACGCCCTGGTTCAGCCCGCGTCGAGTTCCCTTCTCGCCGCGATGGACACGCGGGCCGTAGCCACCAATAACCCTGGGCGCGCCCTGGTCGAGAGCAGCATGGCCCTGGTCGCCGCCCTCTCATCCCCCATCAACACGGCCTCCCAAACCCTGCTGGTTTGGATCGGCATCCTCGGCAGCGCCCTGGCCTTTCGCCACCGAGCCCACCTGGGGGTGGACGCCCTGGTCCTGCGCTACCCGCCGCGTCTCCGCCTTTGGCTGGATTACCTTTCCACTACCCTTGTCGGCTTATTTTCCCTCTGTGTGTTCTGCCTGGGTGGCTACCAGGTTTGTGCCCAGGCCTTTCGCAGCGGTTCCAAAATGCCGGGAATCGAAGCCCTCAACCATGGCTGGTTTTACCTGGTTTTGCTGTTGACTGGCTTGCTCAACCTTCTTTACTGCGTTTACCATTTTGCCCATCCCCGCCCCGCGGGCGAAGCGATCCAAGAGGAAGACTGACCGATGCCGCCCGAAATCCTGGCCACCCTGGTTCTGATTGTCTCGTTCATCCTGCTGATTCTTCACAACATCCCCATCGCGTTTTCCATTGGAATCGCGACCGTGCTCTCCTATCTCTGCCTCTGGCCAGACCGCCCCTTGCTCATCTTTATGCAAGTCGCCAAGGATATGTGGCATGGCATCGATTCGTACGCCCTGCTGGCGATCCCCATGTTCATCCTCTCCGGGCTGCTGATGGGGTCAGGTGGGATCGCCCACCGCCTGATCAATGTGTCCGATGTGCTTTTCGGCCGCATCGCGGGTGGGCTCTGTTACGCCAATGTGATGGCCTGCATGCTTTTCGGGGCGATCTCCGGCTCAGCGACCGCCGCCACCAGCTCCATCGGGGCGTTCATGATTCCGGAAATGCGCCGCGCGGGCTATGGCCGCGATTTCAGCACCGCCCTGACTCTCTCCGCCGCTACCTTGGGCCTGGTAATCCCCCCCTCGAACATCATGATCGTCTATGCGGTCGCCTGGGGTGATGCCGGGGGCCAGTCGGTGGATGTGGCCGCCCTTTTCATGGGTGGATTTCTACCGGGCCTCATCATCGGGCTGGGCTTGATGGCCGTCGCGGCTCTCCATGCCTTGCGACACAAGGTACAGCCCACAGGCCGGGTCAGTCTGCGCGAAAGCCTGCTGCGCTTCAAGGAAGCCATTCTCAGTATGTTGCTGATGGTCATCGTCCTAGGGGGAATCCTCGGGGGCCTATTCACCGCGACTCAAGCCAGCGCCGCCGCCGTGATTTATTCGTTCATCCTGGCGGTGTTCGTATACAAAAAAGTCACATGGCGAGATCTGCCAGATCTCCTCAAAACCACCGCCATCACCACGGCCTTTATCTTTATCCTCATCGCCACCAGCAAGGCGATGGGCAACCTCATGGTCCGCCTGGATCTCCCTCAAATGGTCACGGCGGGGCTCTTGAACCTGACGGAGAATAAATTCGCCCTGCTCCTCATCATTAACCTGATCCTGCTCTTCGTCGGCACCTTTATGGAC
>JAVFAP010000486.1:0-3804 GCA_034002445.1 bacterium
GCTGCTGGCGGGCGGCTTTTGGGGCTGGCTGGGCCGTGTCTTGGTTCACGCCGCGCGGCGCACCCGCCCTCAGCCTCTGGCGAATGCGTGGATTCTGTTTGGCACGTTCATCCTGCTCTGTGCCATGGTTCTTGGCTGGTATAAAAACGACTGGACCTACCCCGGTTTGACCTTAACCCAGGAGCGGCAGCTGGCGCGCTACATCCAGCGCGCCTGTCCCGGCGAGTATTTGCTCAATTTGACCAATCCCGCCTTCTATGTATGGACGGATAAAAAAATCCCGCCTGCGGTGCGGGGGGATCATATCACCCGTATTCCCTACTTTATGACCTTCGCGGGCCGGGGGTATATGACCAAGGAAGATTTGCAGCACACCGTGGAGGGGTGGCAGGATTTGTCGATCGATTGTGTGGTTGCCTACGATAAATACCTGGTGCAAATGCAAAACGATCCAGTGCTGGCACCGCTTAAGGCGTGGCTGCTTGCCAATTATCAACCCCCTCGCCGGATCGCGGTGGGCGAAAGTTACTATGGCTGGTTCTGGCTGTTTGAAAAGAAAAAGGCAAATTAACGCCCCCTGATTGATCCCTTCGGGTTGAGAAGACACCCAGCGGTTAAATATAGTCCTCCGCGACACTGTCATTGGCATAGGCGGGGATGTTGAGCGACAGAATTTCGTTGAGGATCAGGGCGACCGCGCCCATGATGCGGCACCGGTTCCCCATGAGAGAGGGCTGGATGGTGACATCCTGGCAAATCCGGCTCAAGGTCCGCTCCTTGACCACCGCGCGAATTCGGTCAAAAAGCAAGTCGCCTGCTTTAACCAAGCCCCCACCCAGAATAATCATTTCGGGATTGTACAGATTGACCAAGGTGGCCAGCCCGATGCCGATATGCTCGGCCGCGTCCAGAAGAATCCTCCTTGAAATTTCATCCCCCTGGCTGGCCGCGATTGCGACGGTTTCGGCCGAAAGTTGCAGTGGATCGTAATCGCATAATTTTTCCAGAATGGGGGATTTCAGATTGCTCATCTCCTTCAGTGCTTGCAAGGCGATCGCGCGCCCGGAGGCTAAGGCTTCCAGGCAGCCCCGGTTGCCGCAGGAACATTGCACCTGGCTTTTTTCCGAAACCACGATATGGCCAAACTCGCCGGTCATCCCCGACTTGCCATAGTAAGGCTTCCCTTCGAAAATGAAGGACGCGCCAATCCCATAGCCCAACAGAACACAGATAAAATCCCGCAGATTTTGCCCCAGGCCAAACTGAATTTCCCCCAGCGCCATGACCCGGGCATCGTGATCCACTTTGACAGGCTTGTTGATTAGTCCGTTGAGATCGGCTGCCAGGTCTTTTTCACGCCAGTTGAGTGTGGCGGAAAAGATAATCCGGCTGCGACGGGTGTCGATGAGCCCCCCGCTGGCTACCCCCACACCCAAGACGTTGGTTTCGCTTACTCCCGCGTCCTGGATCAGTTTCTGGACTTGGCTGGCGCAGCGGCGCACGACCGATTGATATCCGCTGGCGGCGTTGGTGGGGACTTTGTCCTCGGCCAGCACTTCCGCGTTCAGGTTGGTTAAAATCCCGGAAATATGGTTCCGGCCAACGCTCATGCCGATCACGTAGTTTTGCTTTCCCGCGAAGGTAACCAAACTCGGGGGACGGCCCCGTTCGGTGGTCCGCGTCCCCACTTCGATCAGCAGTTTCTCTTTTTGCACCAAACTATCGACCAAACGCGAGACCGTGGGGAGGCTCAGCCCAATCTCCTTGGCAATCTCTGACCGGGAGATGGTCTCCTTATCTCGAATCAAATTAATAATTTTGGTTTTGTTGATTTTACTCACATACGAGATGTCGGTTATCGGTTGATCTGTTTTTTGCATGGTGCAATCCAGTATAAGTATACCGCAAACGAAAGCGCTGATTTGACTCAGGCGCCATGGGCGTAAATCCTTCACTTCCCCCAAGGGGCAATAAACGGTTTCAATCCAAAACAGGGCATCCAACCAGGATTGTCTCTTGTTTATAGCAAAAAAGAGCCAAATTGGACAAGTGCCAAGGGGGATTCCCTGTTTACTTACTTCCCATTATAAAATAAATCGATAGAAATACCAGCGATTTTTTCAGAAATTCTTTTCTCAGGGAATTTCGTGGATTTGAATCCCCTGGTTATCCACTTTGAGGAACCGGATTTCCGCTTCCATGCCATGACGGCGGATGGCCTCTTGCATGGCCTGCGCGACGGATTCTTTGTTCTGAAACGTCAACGCCATCATGGTGGAGCCGGAGCCGCTCAAGTACCCCCCGAGAGCTCCCGCGTCTTTCGCGGCGGCAATCACATCGAAGAGCGGACGCAGGGCCGGGATATTGGCCTGGCGGTCGGGCTGGTGGATTTTGTCGTCCAGCAGGGCTCCCACATCGTCAAACGCACCCGAGGCCAGGGCACATGCCAGCAGAATTCCACGGTTGAGGGTATGGACCGCATCCGCGCGGGAGATTGTGGGAGCAAACACCGCCCGGGCTTGATCGGTTTTGACCTGAGAGACTGGGGACACGGCAACAAAGTCGATGGCGTCCGGCATCTCAAATTGATAATAAAGCAGGGCTCCCTGGATAATCCCCGAGGCGGTCAGCCCTCCGAAATAGGACGCGGCGGCATTGTCGCTGCATCCTTCTAATTGAGAAGCCCACAATACCAATTCCCGGCTGGAGAGTTGGGTATCCCACAAGTGGTTGAGAGCGGTCAGGATAGCCAGGCGGATGGTCGCGCTGCTGGCCATGCCGCGGGCGATGGGCACATGGTCGTCCAAGGTGATGGCCAGGGGTAAGGCAGGCTTGCCTGTATGCCGGCGGAATAATTCTTCCGCCGCTTGGATCATCTCAAGGCATAACGAATGCAACGAACCAGAGGGATGGTTATTGATGTGCAGCGTGGTCTTCTCTGGGGCGGGTTGGATCAAAAATTCATTCGCCAGGGTCAGAGCGACGCCCAGGGTGTCGTATCCAGGCCCTAGATTGGCGCTGGAAGCCGGAACATGGATGGACAAGGATGTCATTGCCGCCTCGATCAAAAGAAGATCCTCCCAACGCAAGGGAAGGGTAGAAGAGAGAGGAACAGGTTCCTCCCTCTTCTACCCTTTTCCACCCGGGGTGGAAAAGGGCGCGAGATTTCTATTGGGATGCAGGGTAAAATCGATCAGCGCTCGATGAATTGCTTCATGCGGCGCAAGCCTTCCCGAATATTTTCCATGGATGTGGCAAACGAGAGGCGGATATATTCTTCCGCCTCGCCTTCGTTGCGGCGGCCAAAGCAGGTCCGGGGGAGCACCGCCACACCGGCCTCATGAAGCAGCGCCCGCTGCAACTCATTGGCGCTTTTCAGCCCCAGTTTCCGGCATGCCCCGGTGACGTTGGGGAAGACATAAAACGCACCTTGCGCGGGCAGGCAGCGAACTCCCGCGATGCCGTTCAGGCCCTCGACAATCACCTTGGCTCGTTCCTTGAACTGCCCGATCATGTACTGAGATTCATGCTGGGGCCCATCGAGGGCATGGACGCCCGCGATCTGGGTGAAGGCACAGGTGCAACTATCGATATTGGTTTCGATTTTCGCCACCTGAACCGCCAATTCGCGCGGCATGACTCCATAGCCCAGACGCCAGCCGGTCATCGCGTAGGTTTTGGAAAAGCCATCCACGATGATCGTCCGTTCTTTCATCCCCGGTAGGGATGCGATCGAAATGAACTCTTCGTCAAAAATAATCTGGGAATACACCTCGTCCGCGATGACCCAGATATCATGGTTCA
>JAVFAP010000487.1:0-3793 GCA_034002445.1 bacterium
CCCGTTATTCGTGTAGCGGGGACTGCTGAGGATGGATTATGTGCCAGCCCAATCCGAAACCCAAGGGACAGAGCGAACAATGCCCAGGTGGCAAAAGACAGTAATCGGTTGGTTTATTTGTTTTTTAATGGCGGTGGGGATTCAGCAAGGCCTGCGGTATCACCACTTGCGTGAAGCGATCGGGCAATACGCGTATGCCAGCCCTGGCTATGGGATGCGTAGTATCGGGAAGAACGGGCAGTATATCGGCGCCATCCTGGACACGCGCTGGAATGTTCTTCCCACGCAAAAAAATGATGTCGAAGGCTATCAACCTCGCTTTCTGGTCGCACGGGAAACGATCCCCGGCATGACCGAGACGGTTTGGCTGTGTACCTACCTGTTTACCGTGAAACCCGAGCCTCCCCAGAAGTATAAGCCTTCTCCCTTCCCTCCGTTCCAGAACAACCAACAATAACATGGTCAGTTATCCCTTATAGGGGAGGGGCAAGGCCTGATCCCTCTTTGTTTTCATCCTGATTATGACTTCGCAGGTTTTTTCTTGGGGAGGGGGAAGATGGAAAGCGCCCACCAGCACAGCATTCCCGCAAACATCCCGATAAAATTAAGGAAGACGTCGTTGAGGTCCAGGATGCGGCCAGGCAGCATGGATTGGGCCCATTCATCGCCAATGCAGGCGATCTGGCTGAGGAGCAGACCGGTTTGCGGATGACGCGGGAAGGCGAAGAGGAAAAGCATGGTGAGGATCATGAATTGGGGAATGTGGATGATCTCGGTGGTCAGCAGGACAAAATTGGTAATGACAAACGCGGTAAACGCAGTGCCAACGACGCCAATCGTAAATTCCCTGGGGGTAGGCAGGCGAAACCAGAGGCGGATAAAGACCAGCACCAGGGTCAGCCCGGCGAGTCCGCCGCCGATGCGGTAGGTCCAGTAACGCAGTTCATCCCAGCCGTTTTGTTCGATAAAGCGGATGACAGTGTTGGAGACGGCGGTGGAGCCGAACAACCCCGCAATACAATACACCAAGGCAATGACCAGTAAAACTATTTCTCGTTTCTTCAAGGCAGGATGTCTCCTCCAGGTAGTTTCCAAGGCATACGATATCATTCTTTTAAAAAACGGAAAGTCGCGCTTTCGCTCCGATAGGGAGATCCCGTGATCAGCGGATTGGGGGCAGTCTTCCTTGGTGTCTGGAAAAGCGGACTGGATTGAGGTACGTTTGGGGAAACGAAATCAGGCGATGAGAAGGATAAAGATGTTGGATTCTGCTGTGGGGCAACAAATGGCAGGGGAAGCGAGCGGCCAATATGAAGCTGGGGGGATGCGCTTGCGGCGGGTGGGGTGGATTCTGCTGGGGGGGATGGTCTTTCTTCATATTTATCTTTTGCTGATGACGGCCTGGGTGTGCGACGACGCATTCATTACGTTCCGCACGGTCGATAACGTTGTGCATGGGCAGGGAGCGGTGTGGAACGCAGGGGAACGGGTGCAGACCTATACCCATCCGCTGTGGTTTTTGCTGCTTGTGGCGAGCAGTTTTTTTAGCGGGGAGGTGTTCTTTACGGCGCTGGGGTGGAATTTGCTTTTATCTCTGGCCGTGATCCTAATTTTCCTCCGGCGGGGGGCGGGGCATTGGGTTTCGGCCTTGTGGGCGTGCACAATTTTGACATTCTCCAAAGCCTATATGGACTATACGTCATCGGGGCTGGAAAACGCACTCAGCCACGTGCTGCTGTTGGGGATTTGTTTGGCTCATGTCACCTGCCCAGAGACGCGGGCAAGGGCTCCGCTCTTCTTTGTTCTCTGCGGTTTGCTGTGTTTGACACGGATGGATTTTTTGCTGTTGGTGCTGCCAATGATTGTTGCGGAATTGCGGCGGACGCCCGCACGACGGGCGGGATTATGGCTGGGGCTGGGATGTTTACCGCTGGGATTGTGGATGGTTTTCTCGGTAATCTACTATGGATTTCCCTTCCCGAATACCGCGTATGCCAAGATGCTGTCGCCGGGGCACACGCGCCTGGCGCTGGTGCAGCAGGGCGGATTTTATGTATGGAATTCGCTGCGCCTTGACCCCATCACCGTATTTGTGATTGGGCTGGGGATTGGATTGCCATGGTGGCGGGGTGTTGGTTCCAGGCCGCTCTCGCTGGGGATGCTGCTTTATGGCATGTATATCATTTGGATTGGAGGGGATTTCATGAGCGGGCGGTTTTTCTCGGTCCTTCTTCTGGCGGCGGTGTTCCAGTTGGCTCGCTGGGTTCCGCGAGAGATGGGGTGGGGTCTGGTTCTACTTTGGCTGGGGATGCTGGGGCTGGGGAGCTTGCCGGCGGTATCGCCGGTGAAAACCAGCCGCCTTTATGGCCAAGGGATTGAGGCGCCGCATGACTGCCATTTCATCTATGACGAGCGGGCACATTATTATCCCAAGACAGGGCTTCTCGCGCCGCGGCGCTGGGATTTTCGCATCTTCCGGTACTCCAGCCGACCGGTGCCCCGACTGAGCGTGGAAGAGCGGATTGGGATGAAGGGGTACTTGGCGGGGCCACGGGTTTATTTGCTGGACTACCTGGCCTTGGGAGACGCTTTTCTGGCCCGCTTGCCCGCGATTCGATTGCCGGACGAACCGGGATTCCGGATTGGGCATTTTTACCGGGTGATTCCAGAGGGGTATGTGGAGACGGTGCTGAGCGGAATCAACCGGCTGGAAGACCCCGCGCTGGCGGCCTTGTATGACACAATGCACACGATTATCCGGGGGCCGCTGTGGTCGCGGGAGCGCTGGAGGTGTATTTTCAAGATGAATTTTGGATATGAACTATCAGACCGGAAGCGTTGGCAACATCCTGCGGTGGTGGTTAAGCCATATGCCGAGGTGCCCCACGCGGCGGACGAGAAACAGTTGTGGTTTGACCCGGCTTCGATTGCCTTTTGGTATGAGGGAATCCAGATCGTGTGGGACGAGCCCTGCCATGCCAGGGAGATTGAGTTGAGCCTGGATCAATATGGGGACTACCGTTTGGAAATAACTTTGGAGGAGGATGCCGTGGCCGAGATGATTGAGTTGCCCAAACCGAAAGAAGAATCGATTGTGCTGCGAACGTATCGTTTGCCTGTATCCGAAGAAACGGCGACGAAAGGATTCTGCCGGCTGAAAATCCGACCGAAGGCATTTACCAACCGCCATGCGTTGGGGCATGTGTTTGGTTATGAAGAAAAAAATCCCCCACCAAATTGAAAAGGGCACGGAGACCGTGCCCTGTGAGTGTGCTTGCAGTCTGGGGCTGTAATGAAATCTATTCCATCAGCAGGCGGTCGGCTTTCCAGTCCAGTTGAAAGATCAATAAATCCTGGGCATCGATGCGCCCATCCTGGTTGATATCGGAGCGGGCACGGGTTGCCGGATCCACAGGGTTGATAGGTGTGGGCGTGGGGGTGAATTCCGGCAGGGTCGGAGTCGGGATTGGGGACGGACTGGGTGTGGGGGTTGGCGTGCCTTCGATTTTGTAGATGATGTCCAGCATGTTGATGGCGTACCAGGGGGCATCCAGGTTGGTATCGGTGTTGCGGCCATCCTCATCGTTGGAAAAGAGCAAGAGGTGGTCATCGAGAATCACTTCAAATTCATACCGGGTTTCATCCGGGCGGGGGGTGGCACTGCGCGCGGGAGTCCCGACATTCACCACTTGGCGGGTATCGAAATGGAACATGCGCAGGACGGTTTGGTAGATGCGGTCGCCTTTGATATCGCGGTTGGCGTCGTATTCATCTAAGAGAAAGAGCATGTAAC
>JAVFAP010000488.1:0-3792 GCA_034002445.1 bacterium
GCATCAACCGGGTTGGCCTGTGTGATCATTCCGAACTCATGAACCTGCGCCTCGCGCTGGACGAAACCCTGGTCAACGCCATCATTCATGGCAATTTAGGGCTCCCCTCCCGCGCCAAGGGCAATAGTTTGGATGATCTGATGCAATTCAACAATTTGATCAAACAGCGAAGCCAGGAAGCCCCCTTTAACACGCGAACGGTACGAATCAAAGCGGAATTAACAGCCCTCAAGGCGAGTTTCACCATCGAAGATCAAGGGGATGGATTTGATTGGCGTTCCTTACCCACCGATTTGGAAGATATCGAATTGATGGCCAACCATGGCCGCGGCCTTTTTCTCATTCGCGCCTTCATGAGCGAGGTACGGTTTAATGACAAAGGCAACCAGATCATCCTGACCAAGCACCGGTCGGAACCCAAAAAAACAGCCTCACCCCATCCGGTGGTTTCCAACTGATCCGGGACGCCTCGCCTTGATTTTTTGCGTTACTCCCGTCCGCGTTCATTCGTTAACCACGGGATTTATGGGCTTATAAGCGATTTCCGCGCATCACACACTGGCAGTACCAATCAGGAAGGGAGGATTCTTCCAAAATCTACTCCCCACCTGCTGGTTCCCCTTTGTGTTTGTGGCTATCCTTATACCCTGATTTTGTATCTCTCATTTCATCTTACAAACCACCAAAAGGTGCGAGGAGAACCATGATCGTCGCTGACAATCTACAAAAAACGTACAGCCGGGTAACCGCCGTGAAGGATGTCTCCTTTCATGTCGAGGAAGGAGAAATCCTGGGGTTTCTGGGGCCAAACGGCGCAGGGAAAACCACAACCATGCGCATCCTCACCGGCTATACCCCCCCCACCAGCGGGAGGGCCTCCGTCGCGGGTTTCGATGTCACCAAGGATTCCATCGAAGCGCGGCGCATGATCGGGTACTTACCCGAAAACACCCCCCTCTACACGGAGATGGACGTCCGTTCATATCTCCATTTCGTCGCCCAGGTCAAAGGCATCGCTCCCGGCGACCGCAACGCCAAGGTGTTGGAAGCAATGGAAGAAACCGGGACGGTGGATGTGGCCCAACGGACCATCCGAAAATTATCCAAGGGGTACAAGCAACGCGTCGGCCTGGCGCAGGCGCTCATTGGCGATCCCAAGGTGCTGATCTTGGATGAACCCACGGTGGGCCTGGACCCCGCCCAGATCCGCGAGATCCGCCAACTCATCAAGAACATGGCGGGGAAACGGACCGTGATCCTCTCCACTCATATTTTGCCTGAAGTGAGCATGATCTGCAAACGGGTGTTGATTATCAACAACGGCACCATCGTCGCCTCCGACGCGGTCGGCGAACTCTCCAAGCGGATGGCAAAATCCCGGGAAATCCGGCTCATCCTGCGTGCCCCCGCCGCGGAAATTCAACCCTTCTTCAGCAAGGTACAGGGCATCATGAAAGTCAGTAGCCAGGAAATCGCCGATGGCGATGGGCTCAGCCAGGTATCGATCCACACTGTACCCGATCAGGATTTACGGCCGGAACTGGTTACCCAAATCACGGCCAACCGGTGGCCACTCTATGAAATCCGCTCCATGGAACCCACCCTCGAAGACATCTTTGTCGATATCATCGCGGGCGAGAAGGAGATTGATCATGTCTAATTTTCTGGCGATTTATAAACGGGAACTGCGCTCGTTCTTTTTTTCCCCGTTAGCCTATACCATTTATTTTCTTTTCATTGTCATTTGTTCGGTATTCTTTTATCTGTATTTCAGCTCGTATATCAAGTACAGTGAAATGCTGATGATGCAGCAAATGCGGATGGGCGGCGCCGGAGGACCCCAGTTACCCAACTTCACCGAATTTGTTTTGCTGGGTCTCACCAATGTCATGGCGTTCATTCTACTCTTCGTGCTGCCCATTCTGACCATGCGTCTGTTTTCGGAAGAAAAGCGGATGGGGACGATTGAATTGTTAATGACTTACCCCCTCAAGGACAGCGAAGTGCTTCTGGGTAAATTTCTGGCAGCCCTGACGGTATTCGCGGGAATGCTGATCCTGACCCTATTTTACCCAGTGATCACCTATTTTATCGATTCCAGCCAAACCTATTTCCCCGCCATCTTCGCTTCGTATTTCGGCGTGTTTATGTTAGGCACCGCGTTCATGGCGCTGGGAATCTTCTTTTCGTCCCTGACCGAGAACCAGTTGATTTCCAGTTTGGTTTCGTTCATCACCTTGTTGGTGCTGTGGATGATCGGCTTTGTCGATGACCTGTATCCCGGCATCATCGGCAGTATATGCAACGAGATTTCGATCTACGCGCATTTCGAGCAATTCAGCAAGGGGGTCATCGATACCGGCCATGTCGCGTACTATGGCTTGTTCACCCTCTTTTTTCTGTTCGCCACATTACGAATTTTAGAATCAAACCGTTGGAGAGGATAAGACCATGCGCTCAAAAAATACCATACTTGGACTTCTGGGTCTGCTCCTTATCGCGATCGGATTGGTCACTTGGGGCATCATGATGAAGATGAACACCTACGCCGTCATCGCAATGGCGGGCGGCCTCTTATTGGTCCTGGCCTATGTGTTCATGAATATTCAGTATCTATCACAAAAACTCACCGGCCGCACTGCGGTCGAAGGCTTCAACATGGCTGTCAGTCTGGCCGTGTTCTTGATCATCGTTGTGTTCGCCGAGATTCTGCTGGTGCGGCACAGCACCCGCTTCGACTTCACCCAGGTCAAAAAATACAGCCTGGCCAATCAGTCCATCCAGCTGGCGCGGGATTTAAAAAGCCCCATCACCTTCATGTTCCTGGAAAACCCCAACGATCCCCAATCGACCGAACGGGCCAAGGAACTGATGGAGCTCTACGCCCATTACAGTGACCAGATCAAAGTGGAAGTCGTCGATCCCCAGCGGGATCCGCAACGAGTGGAGCAGCTCGCTCCGGTTACCCTGGGCGCGATCTATGTGCAAAAAGACGAGCAGCATGAGAAAGTCGCTCCTGTCGATGAGAACAACCTGACCAACGCGCTGCTGAAACTCACCCAAGGCAGCCAAAAAATCGTCTATTTCACCACGGGCCATAACGAACCCTCCATCGAAGGCACAGACACAGAAAACCGCGAGAAAATCGTCGGCATTTGTGATATGCTGAAAGAAGAAGGGTACCAGGTGAAATCCCTGCCGCTCGCGACCATGGAAAGCATTCCGGAAGATGCCGCCGCCGTGATGGTGGTGAATCCGGTAATCCCCTTCCTCCAGACCGAAATTGACACCTTGTTCAACTACATTGACAAGGCGGGCAAAGTGCTCTTCTTCCTCGATCCCGAAACCAATTCCGGCCTCGAAGCCCCCATCGAAGAAAAACTGGGCATTCTTCTGGGCAATGACTGGGTATTGGAAAACAACCCCGCCATGCGTCTCTTTGGCGGTCAACCCACCGCGCCCCTGATGGCGGGTGTTGGCAACCACCCCATCGTGGATGCCTTTGGCGGCCGCATCTCCGCCCTGCCCTTCCCCTTCGTGCGCAGTGTCCAGGTCAGTGAAGTTTTGCCGACTGGCGTAGAAGCGACCGAACTGATCAAAACCGGGGCGGAGAGTTGGGCGGAATCCAATCTCACCGCATTGAAAACCACCCGCCGGGCAGAATACAACGAGGGTGAAGATCAGCAGGGCCCCATCACCATTGCCGTGGCCCTGACGAAGCAAGTCGATGCGGCGGATGCGGCGGTCGAGGATTCAACTCCCGAGGAAACAGGGGATGAGAATGTCGAAAAG
>JAVFAP010000489.1:0-3790 GCA_034002445.1 bacterium
ATCTTACGCAGTTACCAGGTTATCGGCAGCACTCCAGACTATTCCACATTTATCCGGCGAAAACCATGAAAAAAAACCCTTTCCCTCATTCACCCCGGCCCCGGCTGGCCATGAAACTGGCCCTCTTCATTTTGTCCAGCACCTCGCTGATTTTCGCCATCGCGTTCACCTATAACTACAATTACACCAAAAGAACCGTCTTGCGGACCGTGGAAGACCTGGCCCGCCATTTGACGCGATCCACCATCCACCGCATCGAAACCGTCATCAACGGGGTTGAAATCCCTCCCCAGTTCCTGGCCAGTTATGCCCAGCAGGAAGGCACCACCAACCCCAACCTGCCCACGCTGCTCACTCATTTCGTGAAAACCAACGAGGAAATCTATGGCGGTACCATCGCCTACGAGCCCTACACCTATCAACCGGATGTGCTGTACCACTCCCCCTATTATTACAAAGATAATGGAAAAATCGCCTTCACCCAACTCGGGACCGAGGCCTATAACTATTTTGGCCAAGACTGGTATCTCATCCCCAAGGAACTGAATTCCCCGCAATGGAGCGAGCCGTACTATGACGAAGGCGGGGGGAATATCATCATGTCCACTTATTCGGTCCCCTTCTACCGGAACGAAAACGGGCAGCCTGTCTTCACAGGCATCGTCACAGCGGATATCTCCCTCGAATGGCTAGTGGATCTGGTTTCGTCCATCTCGCTCTATCAGCGTGGGTACGCTTTTCTGGTCTCCCAGAATGGCGTCTTCGTCACCCACCCGCGAAAAAACTATATTATGCGGGAAAGCATCTTCTCCATCAGCGAAGCGCTGGAGGATCCCAACCTGCGCCAAATCGGGCACAACATGATCAAAGGGTATTCCGGCTTCGCACCCTACCAGAGCAGTTACCTCAAGCAGAAAGCCTGGATGTACTACGCCCCCATACCCAGCACCAAATGGTCCATCGGCGTTGTCATCCCCGAGGAAGAACTCTTTGCCGACGTTGAAGCGTTGTTTAAAGAAGTGTCGGTTATCGGCATCTCCGGCTTCATCTTGCTGTTTTTGGTTGTCATTCTTATCTCCGGCTCGATCACCAAACCCATCCGCACCCTGGCCCGCACCACCTCCGAGATCGCCAAGGGCAATTTGGATATCGAGTTGCCGATGATCAAGTCGAATGACGAAGTGGGGGATCTCACCAAATCGTTCGAAAACATGCGGGTGGCATTGAAGGAATACATCCACGACCTGACCGAAACCACCGCCGCCAAAGAGCGCATCGAGAGCGAACTGAAAATCGCGCATACCATCCAGATGAATTTCCTGCCCAAGAAGTTTCCGCCTTTCCCCGAGAAAGATCAGTTCGATCTCTTTGCCCATCTGGAACCGGCGAAGGAAGTCGGCGGGGATCTCTACGATTTCTTCTTGCTGGATGACAACCACCTCTTCATCTCCATCGGCGATGTCTCGGGCAAGGGGGTTCCGGCCGCTCTCTTCATGGCGGTGACCAAGACTCTAATGAAAGGGACCGCCGATCTCCATACCACCCCGGCGGAACTGCTGATGAAAGTGAACAACGAGTTGGCACAGGATAACGAATCCTCGATGTTTGTCACGGTATTCTGCGGCATTTTAAACATCCAAACCGGGGAACTGTGTTACTCCAACGCCGCCCACAACCGCCCTGTCCTGATCCGGCGCGGCCAGGCACCCCAGTGGCTGGATCTCCCCAAGGGTTTTCTGCTCGGTCCCATGATGGATATGGATTTCGACAACCAGGCCATTGTCCTCCAGCCGGGGGATGAGCTGATCACATATACCGATGGGGTCAGCGAGGCGATGAACCCCCAGCAGGAGTTGTACTCGGACGCGCGGCTGCTGGAAACCGTTGGTCGGTTGAAAGGAAAATCCTCCCAAGAGCATGTGGAGGAACTGCTACAATCGATCCGCGACCACGCCTTGGAAGAGCCCCAATCCGATGACATTACCATCCTCGCCCTGCGGTACCACGGGCATAAAAAATCGTAGGAATTTTGCCGCGCAATGAGGAAGGGGGCGTGGATTCCACGCCCCCTTTTTTCGGATCGAATTCACGAAAAGACACGATTGGCAGAGTCGATCACGCGTAGCCCCGGCGCAGTTCTTCCAGCATGGTATCGGTGAGTTGTTCTTTTTTGCGCAGTTCGGCGAACTTGTTCAACAGATCGTCCACGGTCAGCCGCCGCTTCTCGGCGATGGTAAGATCGTCGATGATGGATCCCTTGTTCATCATGATGGTCCGGTTGCCCAGATCCAGGGCCTGTTTCATGCTGTGAGTGATCATGACGGTTGTCAGAGCCCCCTCTTCCACAAACCGCTGCGTCAGTTTAATCACCTGCGCCGCGGATTTGGGATCGAGCGCAGCGGTGTGCTCATCCAGCAGCAGCACCTTCGGTTTGCGAATGACTGCCATCAGCAGGGTCAGCGCTTGCCGCTGGCCCCCGGAGAGGGTGCCGATGACGTTATCCAACCGGTCTTCCAACTGCATTTCCAGTTGCGCCACCTGATCCCGATACATCCGGCGTCGAGAAACGCTCAGGCCCAGCCGAGGCCCTTTCGGTTGTCCCCGCAAGAAGGCCAGGTGGAGATTCTCGGCGATGGTCATATCCGGCGCGGTCCCCATGAAGGGGTTTTGAAAAACCCGCGCCACATGCGAGGCCCGCTGGAAATCCTGTTTGCGGGTCATATTGATGCCATCGATCTCGATGGTCCCGGTATCCGGGAAAAACGAACCGGCGATCGCGTTCAACAGGGTGGATTTTCCCGATCCATTGGTCCCGATAATCGTAATGAAATCGCTGAGATGCACATGGAGATCGATCCCACGCAGCGCATAGACTTCATTGATCGTTCCCGGATTGAATTTCTTATGGACTTGGGTGATGGTTATCATAGTTTATTCCTTGACCTTGGCCGCTTTTTGAATGAAGGATTCAGGAATCGCGAGGCCATACGCTTTCGCCAGAGCCAGGTTGAGATAGATTTTCTCGGGTACATAGTTGTTGATGGGCAACTGGCTGGGCTCTTCTCCCCCCATCACCCGAATCGCCATACGCGCGGTCTCGCGGCCGACTTCGGTATAATCCGCCCCGACCGAGACAAACGCCCCTTGTTCCACATCCGAAAAGGTGTTGGTAAAGTAGGGGATTTTGTGTTCCTGCAAGTACTTGGCGACCGAGGCCAATGCCAGATTGACGGTATTATCCCCCGAGGTCAGGAAGAGGTCGATGCCCTTCCCCGCCAGGTTGCGCACGCCATCCATGACTTCCGTGGTACTGGTCACGGTCACTTCAAGCAGTTCAAATCCTAGTTCCTGCGCGGCGATCCGCGCTTTTTGGGTGCAGGCTTCCGAGCAAGCCTCGGCGGGATTCCAGACAATCCCCACCCGCTTCGCCTGGGGGAAGAGTTCCCGCATGACGACAAAAGTCGATTCAACCGGCTGGAAGGTAGCCACCCCGGTGATATTCGGGATATGATCTTCCGGGGTTTTCGCCACGCCCATGCGGTAGGGATCGGTCACCGCGCCAAAGATATGGGGGATGGTTTTGTTCACTTGGGCACAGACTTGCAGAACCGGGGTGGTCAGCGTCACCAGATAATCGTACTTGAGCCGCACCACATCCTGGGCGATGGATTGGGCCATGGTAAATTCGTTTTGGGCATTCTTGCGTTCTATAGCGATATCCAGGCGAGCGTTGATCTCGCTCTTTTGGATTTCATCCACCAGGGCATCGGCCGCGTCCAGAATCATGGGG
>JAVFAP010000490.1:0-3785 GCA_034002445.1 bacterium
CTCATGCTCGGCGAGCCAGTCCGCATGGCAGATGCTATGAATCCCTGGTACCGGGAATCCGCAGCGCAGCGTGTAAAATAGATAGATCGTCTTCCACATCGTCCCTTTCCAGACATCGGGATCGATCCGGAATGGGCGGGTTTGGACTGGGCCAGCCTTGATGCAATAGGTTCCCGGTTCTTGCACCGAAGAAAAATCCATCACCTGGAATTGGCCTGTGTCGGTTGTCATCGCCTCTATCGCGGCGGAAAACACTTCTTTTCCAGTTTCTGCCTCAATCAGGGAAAAGCGTTGGGCTTCCAGGCTAGAAGCAAATGCCTGTTTTATTGTGTTCGGTGCATAGCCCGTATGGCTGTATGCGATCCGGCCCGGGGCCACAGCCCAGCCTTCGAAATGATCGGCCTCGACATGCTGCAGTTCCAACTGATCCAGGTAGAACGTTACGGTATCGGTCGCGCCGGGTTCATTTCCCTGCATGCGGTAGACGAAATCCACCCCGGTTACTTTATCCCGGCTGAGGTGGGCGATCTCCCATACGATGTGGTTCCATTGCCGGTTTTTCAGCAAGAAGAAATTGAGCCCTAGCCGGTTGTAACTGTCCGGCACGGGTAGCGTCCCAGCGTTATGCAATACGACGGACATCGAAATCGCGTGAAAGCCCGGCAGATCGGGGTACACCCAGAACGAGAGCCGGTTGGAGCCTTCCCAGTCTTCATCCCGCACTCCATAGCGGGCGATGCACGAAGCCGGAGGGCGGCCGCTGGGGCTGGGGGTATCGGTAAATGTCCTTGAGGTCATCTTCAGCGATGCGGGACCCTGGTATGCCTGTTCCTGGCTGATTTCGATCGCACCGGCTCCTTCATGCCGCCATGCGGCCAGGGATTCCATCCCATCGAGCATTTTCGTTTCGAGTACCGGTTTGTTCAGCCAGGTATGGACAATACTGTCCTCCGCCACAATGGCCATGGGCGTTTGGGGTTGAGAAAAAGCGGGGGGAACAAGCAGAATCCCCAGTGAAATAAGAAAAACGATGTTGAGAAAGAGTTTGGTCATGATTGATTCTCCCTAGGGCCATTGTAAACGATTTTGGGATTTTTTTCCAAAGAGAAATGGAGAGGAACGTCCAGAATCCCAACCGAGCCGCCCAGTCAAAGACAGAAAAAAGGCGCGGGAGCCGCGCCAGTTTCTTACAATCCCAATTCTTTTTTATACCACTCGATGGTTCGGGCGACGCCTTCTTCGAAGGAGACCAAGGGGGTGTAGCCCAACAGCGTCTTGGCTTTTTCGACCGAGGCGCACGAGTGTTTGATGTCTCCCGTGCGGGCCTCGGCAAAAATCGGCTCGATCTGGGTCCCCAGAATTTTGTTGATGGTCTCCACGATCTGCAAGACCGTCTGGTTTTCTCCACAGGCGATATTGAACACTTCGCCCGGCGCGGCCTCGGCGGTCATGGCCAGCATATTGGCGTGCACGTTGTTTTGAATAAAGGTAAAATCGCGGGTTTGGCTGCCATTGCCATAGATCGTGGGACGCTGTCCCTTCAGCATCAGGGGGATGAAGATCGCCATGACCCCGGTATAGGCCGAAAAAGGATTCTGCCGGGGGCCGAACACGTTGAAATAGCGCAGGCATACGGTTTCCAGGCCATAGGTGTGATAGAACGCCTGGCAATAGTGCTCGCCCACCAACTTGGTAACCCCATAGGGGGAAATGGGGCAGGGGAGCATGGTTTCAATTTTAAACGCCCCCTCTTGCTCTCCATACGCCGACGACGATGCCGCGTAGACAACCCGCTTCACTTCGCAATCTTTCGCGGCGATCAGCACATTGAGTGTGGCGTTGACATTGTGATCGTTGCTCTCGTCGGGATGCTCCACCGAGCGCGGAACCGAGGGCAGCGCAGCCTGGTGAAACACGTAATCCGCCCCTTCGAACGCCGCTTTGACCTTGTCTATGTCGCGCAGATCAATTTCATGGAACGTAATGGAATCGCAAAACGATTCCAGATTCTCGATCCGGCCGGTCAATAAATTATCGATGACATGAACCTCATGCCCCTCGTTTTGCGCAAAATCCGCGATATGGGATCCGATAAATCCCGCCCCACCGGTGACAACAATCTTGGCCATCTGACACGAACCCTTTCCTTGCGTATGATAAGAGAGACTATACTATAATCCCGTTTTATCCTTCTGTTTACTGGAAGAAAAGAGTATAAACAAAGGAAAGAGAAAATTGGGCTCGATAGAAGGTGATAAAATCACAATGACTAGGATTTATACACGCACAGGGGATGATGGCCAAACCTCGATGGGCGATGGCAACAGGGTCAGAAAAGATACCTTGCCTCTGGAGGTTTGCGGTACTCTGGATGAACTGAATTCGCTCTTGGGTGTGGCAATCTCCGAAGGGGTGGTCTCTCCTGTCCACAGAAGTCTGGTGGTAATTCAATCCGATCTCTTCGGGATCGGTGCCGAAATCGCTTATCCCAAAAGTAGAAATGTCTTTGCTTCCCATTTCTCTCCAGACCGGATTCGTGCCATGGAAAAAGAAATGGATGATTTGACGGAATCCCTCCTCCCATTAAAAAACTTCATTCTGCCGGGGGGAAGCCGCAGTGCCGCCATGCTGCACCTGGCGCGCGCGGTCTGCCGACGGGCTGAACGCCTGCTGGTAAGACTGGCCTCGGATCGCGATATCAACCCCTCTCTCCTCATTTATATGAATCGCGTCTCCGATCTGCTTTTTGTGATGGCCCGTTATGAAAACATGCGCAAGGAAACAGCGGAAACCATCTGGAAGCCTTTGCCCTGATTTTCCCCAAAAAGCCTGTTCCCAATGGAGTGGATTCATGCGAAAATACGTTGAAATCCATAAAAGGGAGAACGCATCTCTGCGGAACAGAGGCACAACGGGTTCCATCGTTTCTCAGAAATAATCCCATCCTTTCCTATTGGCTCTGTTCATCTCCTCTCAAAATGGTCGATGGGAGTGTTCTATCATGATTGGGCGACTATCTTTTCTCTTAACCAAAACCCTTTGTTTTTCTGTTTGTGTGTGGTTTTTTGTGCTGGGATTGGGGTTCCCCGCCTGGGGCGAACTAGTCGAAGCGGTGGTGGTCCACAGCGAGGATTACAAAACTTTCGGCGTGCTTTTCACCAATGGCCAAGTGAATCGCCAATTGTTATCTGCAAAGGAAATGCAATACACTGCGGATGATTGGGTTCCAGAAGGCTCTCTGTTTCATATCAAACGCTATTCGTTCGAGCAACAACAAGAGATGCCCTGGATTCAGCAACTGCTGGAAACATTGAAGGCCTATGCGCCCCAAACCCAATTGCTTCTCGCGGACCAACTGCGTTTGGGTATTCTGGCCGAAGGGGGCACGCAAAACCGTCTTTGTATCCGTGCTTCTGATTATTACACCCTCCCTGTGGAAAGTCTCCCCGAGGTAAACCTGGGCCCTGTGATGATCAAGCAAGCCTACTTGCCTGATGAAACCCCTGTGCCCTTGGGTATCATGGATTGTAACGGCGATCAGGCGATGGAGGTCTCAATCCCCTGGACCGAAGCCAACGCCGCACAACAAGCCCGGATCGTCTTCAATCAACTTTCCTGCGGTTCTGGCTTTCCCCTGTTTGTGGAATTAACCCTTCGTACTGGCACGGATTTAGTGCTCGAATCTGTGGATTCAGCCGGAACGATGGTTGAGACGCAATCCTTTGCCAGTTCATCCACATCACAAACCGTTTCCTTTAATCATTCCAATGGAATCAGCGAAATTA
>JAVFAP010000491.1:0-3779 GCA_034002445.1 bacterium
CGGCCCCGGCAGCATGACCACCTCGGGCTATCCCCGCGTAGTCAAGGAATGGCAACGGGGCACCCCCTTGGCTGAAGCCAAGACGGTATTTGAAGGCAAGCAAGAAGACATGGTGATCTCGGCACATCGGGATCTGACCCCAGGTTTTGAGCGGGATTTCATCTTCCGCCGGCCCACCTTCTGGACGATCGAAGCCTTTTACCGCAAGGGGGAAGAACTGATCCGGCTGGATATCCCCGAAGACAGCATCCCCACCATCCACCGCGAATGGCTGTGTCTCACCCTACGCTCGGATTGGGCCGTGGGGGGAACGACATACCCAGCTGGGGCGTTGCTGGCCATCGCATTCGACACATTCCTCCAAGGGGACCGGCAGTTCGCCACCTTGTTCGAACCGGGAGAAAAAAAATCGCTGGCCGATTACAGCCCTACCCGTAATGCGATTCTGGTCAACGAACTGGATAACGTCCGCAATCGGCTCTATATTCTCACGCCGCCCAGCGCGGGGGGCAAGACGTGGTCCCGTGCCCCTCTGCCTGGCATTCCAGACCAAATCACCGCCAGCGTCAGCGCGGTTGACGCCCTGGTTTCGGACGACTTTTTCCTTCACCTGGATGGCTACCTCACCCCACCCGCTTTCGCGATGGGGACGATTTCTTCTGGCACCCATGAGATTTTGAAGCACGGCCCCTCCTTCTTCCAAGCGGATGGGTTACACGTAACCCAGCATGAAGCCACCTCCGCCGATGGCACCCAAATCCCCTACTTTCAGGTTGCAAAAAAGGATTTGCAACTGGATGGGTCCAACCCCACCCTGCTGTATGGTTATGGCGGATTTGAAATTCCATTGGTGCCGGGTTACAACGCGCTTGCCGGAGCGGCCTGGCTGGAGAAAGGCGGGGTATATGTGGTGGCCAATATCCGGGGTGGAGGTGAGTTTGGGCCACAATGGCATCAAGCCGCGTTGAAAGCCAACCGCTTCAAAGCCTATGATGATTTTATCGCGGTCGTGGAGGCTTTGATCGAACGCAAGGTGACATCCACCCCCCACCTCGGCATCATGGGAGGCAGCAACGGAGGGCTTTTGATGGGCAATATGCTCACCCGGCGGCCAGATCTCTTTGGCGCGATCGTGTGCGCGGTCCCTCTGTTGGATATGAAGCGATACCACACTCTGCTGGCCGGCGCCAGCTGGATGGCCGAGTATGGCAACCCCGATATCCCGGAAGAGTGGGCGTTTATCCAGACCTTTTCTCCATATCACAATGTCAAGAAAGACGAAACCTATCCGCCGATCCTCTTCACCACCTCCACCCGCGATGACCGTGTCCACCCCGGCCACGCACGCAAGATGGTGGCGAAGATGAAGGACCAAGGCCACGATGTGACCTATTATGAAAACATCGAAGGCGGGCACGGCGGCGCGGCGAATAACGAACAGCGCGCCTTTATGTCGACCCTGCAGTACCGGTTTTTATGGGAAAAACTGCGCTAATTCGCTACGCCCCACTAAGACCACGGAAACGACCTGCCTCAACCCCGCTCCGGGGTTGAGGTTTTTTATTGCACATCAGGGGAAGAACGCCACCAGAGGCGGCCGGGAACCAGAATCAGCGCCAAACCGATCAGCATGGTGCCTGGAGCAAACGCGCGGGGAAAATAAAACAACCCGGTGCTGAGCGCCATCACCAAGAGACCAGAAAAAAGAGTGATGCGGATAATCTTCCACTCGCTCGGGGCGAACGCGCGGCGGAGATGGCGCTGGTTGAACCATTGCGCCCCGCCCAGCAGCATCCCCCAGGCCCCAAAGAGGGAAATGAGCTCAAAGTGTTGGTCGAATCGCCATGAGAGCCCAAAACCAATTAGCATGACCAAAAAACCAGCGGCGAAAGCCAGCTTCCGTTCCCGCAGGGGACCGGGGAAACAACGCAGGGGATTCCCCTGCAAACGATAGGCTTGCAAGGCGTAGATCACCCCTCCCAGGCCCAGCAGTGTGTACATCAGCAATTCCAACGAAATCATGGATCAAACCCCTAAAAGACGCGATGGCCCAGTATGAATGTGTATGAATCTAACCATACCATTGTGATTGCCCCGCCAGGCTTTGGCAAGGTTATTTCAAACTCGTAACCTGGTTTTACAGAACGACCGTTAACCAATTTGGCTTTTCCCCGTTTTTTCAATCGATCCTTCTCATCATTTTTGCCATGGAGGGGAGGGCCAATCAAGTTTTTTATTAAAAAAAGCAAAAGATTCTCTCCAACGGGTTGATTATTTCCATTTCCTCACTTAAATATCACATCGTGGCAATTGGCCGGGTAGCTCAGTAGGTAGAGCAGAGGACTGAAAATCCTTGTGTCGCCAGTTCAACTCTGGCCCTGGCCACCATTGAAAGTTCCAAGCCCTTATCCTTCGCGGGATAAGGGCTTTTTCCATTCGCAGCCCTCCATTTTTCTCCACATGCCTTGATGCTGGTTTCACTTTCCGCTTCGCCTTCGATCCATTTTCGTGTAAAATAGTCGCCGCAAACGGTGTCAGGAGAGGAGAGACTATGGCTGATTTTTATGATGTGATCATCATCGGCGCGGGTCCGATCGGGCTCGCATGCGCTGTCGAAGCCCAGCGCAAGAACAAATCCTATCTGGTGTTCGATAAGGGCTGCATCGTCAATTCCATTTTCGGGTACCCCTATTACATGCATTTTTTCTCCACCGGGAATTTATTGGAGATCGGCAGCATTCCCTTCATCACCCAAAGCCCCAAACCTACCCGCTTCGATGCCTTGGAATACTATCGGCGAGTCACCCTGGCCTACCAGCTCAACATCCGTCCGTTCGAGGCAGTAACCCATGTGGAAGGCGAGGAAGGGCATTTTCAGGTCATCACCGCCAAGGGAACCTACGCTTGTGCCAAAGTCATCACCGCGATTGGCTATTTCGACTTCCCGCGCATGCTCGGAGTACCTGGAGAGGATGCCCCCCATGTCAGCCATTATTACAAAGAACCCCATTTGTACCTGTCGACAGATCTGCTCATCATCGGCAGTGGCAATTCCGCGGTGGAGGCCGCCTTGGAAACCCATCGGCATGGGGCGAATGTCACCCTCTGCATACGGGGCCCGGAGTTGAAGAACGGGGTAAAATACTGGATTCGGCCCGATATCGATAACCGGATCAAAAACAAGGAAATCAAAGCCTTTTTCCAAACCCAGGTCCTGGAAATTCAGCCCAGCCAGGTAATCCTTCAGACCGGGGACCAGGAACCCTTTGCGTACCCCGCCAATCGCGTGTTGGCACTGACAGGGTACCATCCGGATTTCGACTTCTTACGCCGCATAGGCGTAACCATTGGCAGCGATCCCTACCGAACACCCGTATGCGATCCAAAAACCTACGAAACCAATCGCAAGGGCTTGTACCTGGCTGGGGTGGTGGTGGGTGGCTTACGTACCGATCTCTGGTTTATCGAAAACAGCCGCGACCACGCAAAGGCGATTTTTCAGCATTTGGAATCCGCCTGATCTCCACCAAGCCAACCGAATTCCATCTCACGCAAAAGGGCCGCGTGCAGCGGCCCTTTTATTCTGCAAAACCAAACTCTCGGTTGACGATGGCAAGACTATCATCGAATTCTGTCCCTCAAGTTATTTTAGCGGAGATAGCCATCCCTTCATTTCAATACAAAACAGATCAAAACAAGAGCCAGAAATCACGGATTCAGGACCTGACATGTAAATTCCTTGCATTCAACATGCAACGCATCATCTTCCACCTCGGAGG
>JAVFAP010000492.1:0-3773 GCA_034002445.1 bacterium
CTCGATGCTGAAAAAATATGGATTCAGCAATTTCGGCTTGAGCGAGCCCCATTGGACCATGCTGATGTTGCTGTGTGCGGGCGGCACGGTCGCCACGGTAACCTACCGAAGTCGGGGCGATGCCTGGTATGCCCTGGCGGTCATCTGGGGCCTGCTGGCAATCCTGATTCGCAATCTGACTGAATTTTCCTCCCCCCAAGTCGCCCTCACCGCCGCAGGGATGATCCTGGTCGTCCTCGTCATGATCCCTCTCGGCCACTGCGGGTCGAACACATCACAACAAAACGAGCCCGAGCCAGGCAACGCCGCCTAACCCCGCCCCGGCCTTCAGGGGGGAGAGGATCGCCTTACCGGCCCTCCGCCAAGCGGAAGCCGATGATGCCCCAATAGACATGACCGATCTCCGGGCGTGTCCCCCCGCGCCAAGCGCATCGCAAAAAACGAATTTCTCCAGAATTGAAACTGCCGCCCCGATACACCGCATAGGAGGTCCCCCGGTAAACCAGGGGATCGGCACACCATTCCAGCACGTTCCCGGCCATGTTCATACAGCCGTAAGGGCTCTTCCCTTCCGCAAAATCGGTGACGGGGGCGGTGTAGATAAAGCCGTCGATGCTGGCGTCGGGGAAGCGGTCGTTGTTTTCATCTGGCAGCCAGTTGCAGAACGTGGGCTCCCAGGAGTTCCCCCAGGGGAAGATTCGGCCATCCGTCCCCCGCGCGGCCTTTTCCCATTCTTTTTCCGTGGGCAGGCGGTAGGCTTTGCCGGTTTTGGCGTTGAGCCAGCGGCAATAGGCTTCGGCCTCATGGCGGCTGAGGGCAGCGACGGGCTGGGTCTCCCAGCGCCGGTAGGCGGAGTCGTGCCACTTGCGCGGCTGGGTCCAGCCGAAGCGTTCTTTCAACGCCCATCCCTCCTCCGTCCAATAGGTTTGGTTTTGATACCCGCCATCCGCCAGGAAGCAGGCGAATTCCCGGTTGGTCACTTCATATTTCCCAATGGCGAACGCCGCGGTGGTTTCTGTCCGCTGGGTGGGTTCCGTCGGCTGGGCATAGTAGGTTCTGCGTTCTTCCAGGCTGGAACCGAATAAAAACGGACCGGCGGGAATTTCAATCATGTCCGGCTCTACATAGGCTGGCTCAAGAAGGGTTACCGTTTCCTGGGCAGGAAGGCCAGCTGCGAATAGTACCAGAACCGCGGAAGCGAGAATTATGAAAAGAGTCCTGCTCTTACCCCATTTCCCACCCCATCTTGGCAAAGGAATGGGGTGGGCGCTTTTCAATGGAACTCGATTGTCCAAGAGGTGTGTGTCGCTCATCATTTGCTGGCTATTTTGTGATCGGATTGCTGAACTGGATATATCTATAAACAAATATATCCACAGGTTCACTGGTATGCAACCTTAGTTTGGCGGATGTATAGGCAGAGTGAATTTGGCTTGACCGGGTACATTCCTGAGAATTGCGGGGGGCAAACACTTGTTCAATACCCGGGGACCCAAGAAAGGAAATGGGATCATTGGTAACCATCGATTGCATGAATTTCGCTTCAGATGAGTCTAATTTCCCTTGTTGGATGGTAACATGGTTGGACGGCGAGAGTGCCTGCATGGATGACCCAGCCTGAATTGCCGCGTGGATGCCAGACTTTATAAATACATCAAAACTATTGCCTTCTTCATTTTGTTTTCCATTAACATGGTAAAAATAGTTTGTATGTGCCTTCCATCCCCAAATCACTTTTTCGGGATTCCCGGTTTGAAAATGTTCTTGCCATTGTGGAGTGGAACAGTTTGTATTGACTTCAGGATATTCACGGGGGATTTTGAAATCATGGTAAGATGTAAAGGAGGATATCTCCACTTGCCGGCCTGTATCGATGCGTATCGATTTTTCAAAATACATTTCGCCATCCCACAACCAATCAGATGCGGTCTCTTCCATAAGTTTGGATAGGCCTTGATAACCACTGGTCCATTCTTCCCAATTGAATAATGAATCAGGATTATTGAGGGATAGGATCAGCGTAGTCATGAGAAAGTTATTTAAAATGTGCATCAATTCTGCCTCCGATGGGAATATCCTAGGCCCAGAATTAATCCAGGCCTAGGATTTGTTCTTCTTGCATTCAACGCAGGTTCATAAGCCAAAATTAATATTGATTGAGGCTCTTGCAGAAGGATAGGGATCCCAACCCGCTCGATGTGCAATAGCAGTAACCGCTTGAATCAAAGAATTCAATTTCCGGTTTTCGAACCAGGTTTTCAGATCTTTGTAGCGTGTGCGTGCGCGTGGACTGTGGAAATTCGATGGGAGATTGGCATGGAAAGGCTCGGAAATCAACAGATCCAACTCTTTGACAAAGTCTTTTACTTTGAAAAATTCAACCTGGGCTTTCATGTGCTCTGGATAATCCGCGGGATAATTGTACTTGGCTTGATCTGTTTCCTGATTGAGTTGGGTTTCCAATGCACTTTTCAATTCTGAAAATTGGCTTTCGCTCAAGGGCCGCTTGGCGTGCACCTGCATGACCGAATCCGGGCTTAATTCATATTTCTTGAAATGGATCTCCACTGCCTTGTTGATTGAAGTGATGGGCGTATCAGGAAATTGTTTTTGGACGGTTGCAATGACCCAATTCTTCAACGTCTCCACTTGAGAGAGGATGGTAGTCTTCGTGTCCCCGGTTGGATTGATGGCTTCGATTGCTTTTGCAATTTCAATTTCATGAGCCAAGCGCAGAGCGATATATTCCGCCAAATCCTGATTTTGGCTCGTCTGTTCCAGCAGATCGGGCCGGATTTGTTTTCTATCCACAGAAAACACCGTAGACCGGAGGATCTGTTCAAAAATCCGGTCCAATTCAGCCTCTGTGCGACTGCTCTTTGGGATCGATGGAAACGAATTTTCTGCCATCAGCCCATCGAGTTGTCCGACAGTTTGAACGCAAATTTCCCGCAGGCGGATTACATCGTCTGGGGAAGGGTTTTTAAAAGTAGAGTGAACCATCCCACCCTGATCATCCACATCCACGCCATGGATCATCGCTTCAAACATGTTCGACAGGCGGGATTGAACGGCTTTCCCGTCAAGAACCTCTTGTGCGAATGTGAGGGACCCTGTAAGACAAAATCCAACCACGATGAATGCTGACACATAGACTAGCCTTGAGTTCTTCATGTTTCATGGCTCCTTCTTTTACGTTTTGTTTGTTTTCTCTCTGAATTTTCCATGAAAATAGAATCAGGAAAATAGAATCAGGAAAATAGAATCAGGAAAATAGAATGATGCATCAAATAGTACTATATGGCAGAATATTCAAATTGTCAACAAGAACTTTAAAAATTTTGCGGTGTGTTTTCCCGTGTTCGCATCTTCCCTTTTTCTCTAAGAAATAGAGTTTTGATTTGAAAAGACTTCGGTGATGCGGTACCAGTAGTTTCGGTGTGAAGGGATGAAACGCACCAGGTGTTTCAAAAATTCAAGAACCGTGGCACCACCACCATGATCCAAGCAGGAATTTCCCGTAACCCCACCCCTCCATTCTGTTGGAGAGAATGGATGCAAATCTCCCCCTTGCATCCTTGCCAAAAAGCGAGCCAGCGCCGATAATGCCGGGGATCGATCATGATACACCACATCCGCTCTTCTTATTCCGTGATGGTAGCCCCGCAATGGGTTTGGCTCTTCCTCTTGGCGTTGGGGGGGGGCCTTCGGCTGTATTCTTGTTTTCAACTTCCTTGCTATACCACCGATCTGTTGCGCAACCTGGGGTATGG
>JAVFAP010000493.1:0-3753 GCA_034002445.1 bacterium
ATGGGGGTGGCGGGGAGCACCATCAAGGGACCGAACACAAGGGCGGAGATAGCATCCAGGTTATCGAAGATGAAGTCGAAGGTCATCTAGAGGTCCTCGCGGGTTTCGCAGGGCGAGCCAATGATGAAACTGGGCGCGACCGAGATCCCCACCTGCTGGCACAGATCAACGCAGGTTTGCAAGGTTTCGGGTTTGACCGCGTTTTTGCCCAAGAAATCCAGCACGCGGGGGGCGGCCGATTCAAAACCCATCGTCAGATTGGTGATGCGCAGATCGCGCAGGGATTCAATATTGCTTTCCTTGATCTGATTGGCGCGGGCGGACACGGTGAAATGCACGGCGTCCAATAGATCCTGGCGATGCAGTTCGGCCCGGATTTCGTCCAGGCGTACTTTTTTGCCAATGAACAAATCATCAAAAATAATGATATGCTCCGCGCCCCAATCGCGCACCAACCCTTTGATTTCATTGACGACATAGGCCGGAGAAAAGAAGCGGTGGGTCTGGCCCCAGTGGCGGACGGTCGAGCAAAACGTACATTTGTAGGGGCAACCACGCGAGGTCATGATGTGAGCGTGCTTTTTGATGGGGCCCCACTGGTCACCGAATTCCTGCCGGTCCGGGGGGGGGATCCGGTCCAGGTCTTCGATGGCGCCACGGGGCGGCGTCGTGACAATGCCCTCCTCACCATGGAAAAGGATGCCGGGCACTTTGGCTAGATCGGTGGGGTCAAAACCATGGCGGGCCTGGTAGAGTTGGCATAATTCCAGAAAGGTTTCCTCGCCTTCACTCAAGACCGCGACAGGAAAGATGGAGTGCAGGCGTTCGGGCATGGCGGTAATCTGCGTTCCGCCCAGAATGCAGGGGACGCCGAGTTCTTCGGTAATTTGCTGGGCGGCGCGGATGGCGACATTGTAACTGTAGGTGGAGCAGGAAATGCCCACCAGGTCCGGCTTTTCAGCGATCAGTTCGCGCAAATCGCGACGAATGACCGTCTCGAACCCTTGTCCATAGGTTTTAATGTACGATGAGAGATAGCCCAGGCCCAAGGGGGGGCCAACCGACCAATCTTCATCCCGTTCTTCCACGACCGCCAAAAAAAGACCGACTTTCATCTGGATATCCTGTCCTGGTATGGTTTACGGTTCGATTATAACGAGGTGACGTGTTTTTACTAGCAGGTCAACCCCTGGGTTTCCTGTCGATCCGGCATGAGGAAGGAGGCGCAGCAAGGCGTGAATCCGTCCGTCACCGATGATTTCTGGCATGGAATCTTACCGTTGGCGCAGGGTGTCTTCGACCGGTTTTCTGCGGCGAAACATGGCCAAGGGGGGGATGTCGGCCTGGGATGCCAAGCGAACCAGCACGGTGGTGCCGGGGTGGGTCTGATTGAGGCCTTGCCCCTCTTGATCCTGAATGGAATCGATGGTGACGGTTCCGCCGGCATAGCCGGGCCCGATCCATTCCAGGATGGCGTCGTAGCGGAAGGGGTGTTTGACGAGGACGCGGTAGGCTTGTTCTTCGCGGCCTTCCACGATGCCAACGACATCATGCGTACCAATATCGATATAGCGGGCTTGCAGCACTTCGGGGCTCTCGGTGGGATAACCAAACGCGAAGCCGGTGGCGTAGGGGTGATGGCGCAGCGAGTGCAGTTCGGCCAGCCAGGCGGGATCGGTCCGGTAGAGGAGAGGGTCGGCGGCGTAGGCGTCCAGGGCGGCGCGGTAGACGCGGGTGACCACCGCCACGTAGTACTCGCCTTTCATGCGGCCCTCGATTTTCAGGGAGGCGGCCCCGGTCCGCACCACCCGGGGGATGTGCTCGATCAGGCACAGATCGGTGGAACTCAGCACAATCGTTTCTTTGCCGGTTTCGAAGACGGGGAAGGCTTCGCCAGGGCGCTTGGCTTCGACCAGTTGCCAATCCCAACGGCAGGAATGTTTGCACTCGCCTTCGGAGGCGCTGTGGCCGGTCATGTAGGCTGAAAGCAGACAGCGTCCCGAAACCGCCACGCACATGGCGCCGTGGACAAAGATTTCAATCGGCACGCCGCTCTCGGTCGCGATTTGATTCACTTCGTCCAACGTGCATTCGCGGGCGAGGATGACGCGGCTGGCCCCCGCCGCCTGCCAAAAACGGGCCGCCAGGGCGTTGGCGGTGCTGAGTTGGGTTGAGATGTGGATCTCCACCTCGGGCCGGTGCTGACGCACGAGGAGCAAGGCCGCGGGATCGGCGACGATCAGGGCATCCATGGCGATATCCACGGTTTCGTCCAGCCAGGCATGAAGAGCCGGGAGCCCGTCTTGATGGATGAGGGAATTGAGGGCTACATAAATGCGCTTGCCCTGGCGATGAACTTCATCCACGGCCAGACGCAGGTCGGCGGTTGGAAACGAGGCCCCATCCGGCCGCATGGAAAAGCCCGCCGCCCCCACATAGACCGCATCCGCGCCATAGGCCAGGGCCACCCGGAGTTTACGAAGCGAGCCGGCGGGGATGAGAAGTTCGGGGATGGATGCGTGCATGGCGATGTCCTCGTGATGAAATCGAGACGGTTTGGATTGGTTCCAGTGTACCCGGCTAGAGGCGAAAAATGGAGAGACGCGCCCCGGCAGATGAATTTCTTGGTTTCTGTGTGTAGACAAACGGTTTGGACCTATGAAAGAATTCCAGGCAAGATTGGATTTTTCCCAAAATGCCACGATGGTTTGAAGGTGTGTTATGACAAATCAGCCGATGCCCTGCCCTCCCGCCAATACGATCCATTATCCCTATGTGTTTTTGTTATCCAGTGTCGCGGCGCTAGGGGGCTTGTTGTTTGGGTATGACACCGCCGTCATTGCCGGGGCGATCGGCTACATGACCACCTATTTTGAATTATCCGCGTTTTGGCAGGGGTGGGCCGCCTCATGTGCCTTGATTGGCTGCATGATCGGCGCGGCGGGGGCGGGCTGGATCAGTGACCGGTTCGGGCGGAAGAACGCCTTGCTTGTGGCGGCGGTGCTGTTTACCGTTTCGGCGATTGGTTCCGCCCTTCCGCGCAATCTGACCGAATTCATTATCTATCGGATTCTGGGCGGGGTAGGGGTGGGGATCGCCTCCATGCTTTCGCCGCTGTACATCGCCGAGGTGGCCCCGGCGCGGATGCGCGGGGCGCTGGTGACGCTGAATCAGTTGACCATCGTGGGGGGGATGCTGGTGGTTTATTTCGTCAACGCTTCCATCGCCAGTCTGGGCGACAGCGCGTGGAACACCACATTGGGCTGGCGCTGGATGTTTGGCTCGGAGACCCTGCCCGCGGTGTTGTTTTTCTTGCTTTTACTGCTGGTGCCCGAAAGCCCGCGCTGGCTGATCCAAAAAAATCGGCCCGAAGAAGCCCGCGCCATCCTGTATGCCATCGGGGGGGAAAGCCACGCGCGGCAGGAAATCCAAGATATCCAAGCGATTCTGACCCAGGAGAGGGGCAGTCTATCGCAACTGATCCAGCCCGGATTCCGCACCGCGCTCTTGATTGGGATTGGCCTGGCGGTTTTACAGCAGATCACCGGGATCAATGTCATTTTATACTACGCGCCCATTATTTTTGAAAGCATGGGGTTGACCGCTAGCACGGCGTTAAACCAAACAGTGATTATTGGGGTGATCAATCTGCTCTTCACCCTGTTCGCGTTTCTGCTGGTTGACCGGTTTGGGCGAAAGGTGCTGCTCTTATTTTCTTCGGCGGGCATGGGGCTGAGTTTGAGTTCTTTGGGC
>JAVFAP010000494.1:0-3742 GCA_034002445.1 bacterium
CAGATCCGCGTGTGCCTTGCAGGGCGCGATGAAGGCGAGGTCCATGGGGCGGACGGTTTCCAGGTATTGCTGAATGACGGAATCGACACTCCGCCCCCGTTCCACCCGGTCCCGCTGCAAGCGGCGGATGAAACGGATATCCGGCGGGGCATCGACAAAGACGCGCAAGGTGAGATGGCGGGCAAGGGCCGCGATCGCCAGCACCAAGGTCCCCTCCGCCAGAATCACGGGCGCGGGTGCAATCGGGTGCGTGCCAATGCGGGTATGAGTGGTGAAATCGTACAGCGGCGCCGGCACCGGCTGGCCCCGGCGTAATTGCAGCAGATGGGCTTCGAAGAGAGAGGAATCCAGGGCATCGGGATGATCAAAATTCTGCCGACCCCGCTCCACAAGAGGCAAAGGGGAAAGATCGTGGTAATAGGCATCCTGCGGCAGCACGGTGACCGGACAAGGGCAAAGCCCAAGGAATGCTTCAAGGATGGTGGTCTTGCCACTGCCGCTGCCCCCCGCTACCCCAATCATCAAGTGGGCCGCGGATGGTGCGCTGGGGTTCATAGAGGACTGGTTATTCCGCACTTTCAGAGAAATATTTGATCATGTGCAAATGGTTCCCAGCCGCCGGATCGCGATCATACTGGACATCGTCCATAAACGTCTTGATGATCTGCAAACCATAGCCACGGAACTGGGTCCGGTCGGTGTGCTCATCGATGGGCAAGGCTTTTTGAAAATGGGGAGAAAAATCTTTCCCGGAATCGTGGATGGTGATTTTGAGAGAACTGGGATCGATCAAAATATCCACCTTCACCTTCGTCTTCGGTTCAGGCCCCTCTTTGTCATGAATCGCGCAGATGGAGTTGGCACAGGCTTCATCCACGCACATCTCCAATTGCAGAGCTTCTTCGGTGGAAAAGTTCAACTCCTGCGCCAGGCAACTGATGAAGTGACGAATCACGCTCAAATACTGGGGTTGCGCGGTGATCTCCAGGGATATATCTTGCTTGGGATGGGGCATTTCGGACATGATCGTTGCACCTCGCCCGCGAGAATGTACGGTATCACCTTCCAATCAATAGCTGTCTTCCAACGGAGGCTTATCCTGCTCGGTCATCCGTTCTTGTTTGTCGTTACAGAAAGCGTCTTCCGCCTCTTGCACCGAATCATAAATGCGGATGAGCCGGGAAAACCCCAGCATATCAAAGAGATTCCGAATTTTGGGTGGCATATTGGCCAATTTGAGATCCCCTTCCTGGTTGCGGATCTCTTGCAGCATCCCCATCAATACACCCAGCCCCGCGCTGCTAATGTAATTCAAATCGCCAAACTCAACCACAATGTTGTACTGGCGCTGGTTCAGCAGATCCTGGAGATGATCCTGCATCTGGGGAAACGTACTGGAATCGAGATACCCTTTAACACGCACAACCTGAATGGTAAGATCGCACTTGGATTCCGCGGTTGTTGAGATTTCAAATTTTTTCCACATCAGGGACTCCATTCCCGGCCTGGCTGCCGTTGAATTGATTCGTCATCCTAAGTTTACGATGTTTTATCCATAAATCCAATCCTTTTTTGGGATTTTTTAAGGCGGTTCATTCACCCGTCCCAGCCCCCCCTCAGGGCACGGAGTTCCCCCCACATAACTTTCTCTCCGGGTGTTCCGTTCTGAAAGAATTAGATTACAGTAAGAAAAACGAAATCAGAGAGGTTTCAATGAATATCCTTTTAACCTTTTTAATCAACCTCATCTTTGCCTACAAGATCATCATCCTGATCCGGTGTGTCTTCTCGTGGATTCAGTTGGATTCCCCCAACCCCCTCATCCGCTTCATTTACGAGATCACGGACCCCCTCCTGTATGCCATCCATCGCCTCTTCCCCATGCTGAGCGGGGGTGGGCTGGATTTCAGTCCAATGATCCTGCTTTTCGGCTTGCATCTCGTTGAAAATCTGTTACGAAACTTGGTTTAAGCTCGTTCAATCCCTAAAATCCCACGGCCCTTCTAACGAAGGGCCGTGGGTTGCGGGTATATCGAAAATGAATTTTATTCTGCCGGCGGCGTATCCGAGGCGGTTTCGGGAGAGGCAGGGGAAGAGGGTGTGGGCTGTGACTTGGCATGGCAGCTGTACTCGCGGACAGAGGCATCCGCGGCGTCTTCCGTATCCCCAAAAATGGCAAACTCCGAAAGCCGGATGATTTCCGGCTGGATCTTCATCGTGCCGATGAAGTGACCGCCCTTGTGAATCTCCAGGCATTTGCGCGCGGTCACGGTGGCGTCGGCAATCCCTTCGATCACGATGTCGAACGCTTCCATCTTCCCTTCCACCCGGCCAGTGGGGGCGATTTTCATGCGGGTTTGCGAATAGAGATCGCCTTGAAAACTCCCAGCGATTTCCATCCCATATTTCACCGCCAGCGTCCCCTCCATCACCATATCCTCAGCGATATAGGAGGTAGGGGCATCGGGGCTGCTGGCATAGATCTCTTCTTGCTGGCTGCTGTCCAGATCGTCTTCGGTAAAAGAAAAATCAACCATCTTCGCTCACTCGTTCTTCAATTTTCTCTATTATTGACGGGAATGACAGAAAAATCAAGCAACTCGGGAAAGATAGGCAGAAAACCAATCCGCGGTTATAATGCCCCAACAAAGAACACGACAACCTCAACTTGTGTGGATCGAGATGCCATGGCAACCAAAGAAAACCGATCGGTGATCCTAATCGTGGATGATGAAGACGGGGTGCATTATTCGTTTCGCCGTTTTTTGGCCCCCCTGGAGTGTGATATCCTCAATGCCATGTCCGGAGAAGAAGCGCTGGAGTTACTGCAAACCCACGCTCCGGACCTAATCATCATGGATATCAAGATGGGAGGGATGGACGGGCTTAGCGCGTTAAAAGAAATCACGGCCCGCACCAAGCAGATCCCCGTCATCATGATGACCGCTTACTCCACCACCTCCTCCGCCATCGAAGCCACCCGCCTGGGAGCCTACGATTATGTGATGAAGCCATTCGATCCGCCCAAAATGATGGAGATCATTCAAGAGGCGCTGGCGACCCGCCGCATGATGCACAAATCGGTGGTGTGGGGCACCGACGAGGGATTATCGGATTCGGATGTCCTGATCGGCAATTCTTCCGCCATGCAAGAGGTTTATAAATTCATCGGCAAGGTCGCGGACAGCGACGCCTTGGTGCTGATCACCGGCGAAAGCGGGACCGGGAAGGAACTGATCGCCCGCGCCATCTACAGCCACAGCCCCCGCAAGAAAAACATCTTCCTGCCGATCAACTGTGCCGCGATCCCCGAGAATCTGCTGGAAAGCGAATTCTTCGGGCACGAAAAAGGCGCCTTCACCGGCGCGACCGAGCGCAAAATCGGCAAGTTTGAGCAAGCCCGCCATGGCACCCTCTTCCTGGACGAGATCGGCGAACTCAGCCTGGTGATGCAAGGCAAACTGCTGCGGGTGCTGCAAGACCGCTCCTTCCAGCGCATTGGTGGGAAAGAAATCCTGGAATCCGATACCCGCATCATTACCGCAACCAACCAGGATCTGGCCAAAATGGTGCGGGAAGGCAAATTCCGCGAAGACTTGTACTACCGCCTCCAGGTCATGCGCATCCACCTGCCCTCACTGCGGGAGCGAAAAAGCGATATCCCGCTCCTGGCCCGATACTTTGCCCGCCGGGCAGGCTATAATTCGCTGCCCCTGTCGCGCGAGACAGAATCATTTTTGCT
>JAVFAP010000495.1:0-3736 GCA_034002445.1 bacterium
CAAATAAGGTAAATGGGATCGTTACCAGCACCAACCCACTGATCAAAACAATCCATTGCACCGTATCGGTATAGACCACCGCCTTCAACCCGCCAATCACGGTATAGGCAATGGTGATCGCCGCGATGCCATACAGCGAAAATTCAAGCGGCGTCATCCCAAACGGCGCCTGCTCGATCACCGTGGCCGCCGCCAGTTTTGCCCCAGCCAAGATCTGCGCTCCCGTGAATCCCATGTAGCCAATCCCCGAGATCAACGCGGCCAACAAGGCCACCCGGTCATCATACCGCACCCGCAGAAAATCCGGATACGTCATTAAAGAATGCTCTGCTTCAATCGCTTTGATCCGTGGGATCAGAAACACAGCGGACAGCCATGCCCCCATCAATCCAGTAAACAACAACCAACTCCCCGAAAAGCCCATGAGATAGCCCACCCCGCCCAGGCCAATCGAAAAACCGCCTCCCACATCGGTCGCCGCGATCGACAATCCCACATGCGGGGCCTTCATCGTCCGCCCGCCGATATAATAATCGGTCGCGTCTTCATTCCGCCGAAAATGGTAGAAACCGACGCCTAAAATACACACCATGTACAACCCAAAAATGCCATAATCCAAAACTGTCATCTGCCCAAGTTCGTCTCCTTTTCCTTCGCAAAAGGCATGGCCCCTTGAGACGCCACGTCCTGCACAACCCGGTACGAATGGGTCTCGATCCCCTGCGCCCCAAATGCGCGGATCAGCCGGGCACGGATATCGATACTCAACATCCACCCATCCGGCGGCGAAGTCGCCCACGCCACCACCATGCATTGCACCCCTTCCTTGGTGAGATCCACGATCCAAAACCGGGGCTCTTCACTATTTAAATAGTACGGACTTTCCAATGGCGCCTGTTTCGCAATGGCTTCCACGGCATCCAGATCACTCTCATACGCCACCCAGAACTCGACAAACACCCATCGAAAATGATCCATCAAACTGTAGTTGGTAAACTCTTTCGTCAGCATCGCGGAGTTAGGTACCACATAGCGAAGCCAGTCCCAGCGCTTGATGATGCAATGGGTTAGGGTGACGTCTTCAATAATGCCATACTGCCCATCCACGACAACGGTATCCCCGATCCGCGCCAGTTTCCCCAGCGTCAACACCAAGCCCGAGATCACATTCTCCACCAGCGGCTTAGCCGCGATCCCAATGACAACTGTCGTCGCGGCCACAAGCAGCGACAGCAGGGTGGAGGGCAGATGCCCGAGGAAGGGAATCCCCACCAAAAGACCGGCCACCAGCGCCAAACCCACAACCAGCATCCGCCGCGTGATCGTGAACCGGTTTTCAATCTTGGCGATCCGCGTCCGAAACCCCCACCGCTTGGGCTTGGGCACCGGCGCCTCGCTGGGGACCGCCTCAAACTCCGTCCACCCCTGCAACCGCTTCTTGCGTGAATGCTCCATCCCGGCCAGATGTCGCCAGATCCACCCCCCCAGCAACAACGCCAGCCCCAATATAATTGTACTATAAATATAATAATTCATTGACCAGAGATACATTCTTTTCTCGGCCCGATCCATGGATCGGCACATTCGAACCGAATCCGGGTTCCCCTGCGCCCTCCCTGCCCGCCTTTACTCTTCCAATCGCCGTGCGTGCCGCTCATTCGAATCCGGTGTCAACGAGATCGTGTCATCATAGTCGGCCAGCAACTTGCAGATTCCAATGGATTTCCACTCCGCCGCATCATCCAATGCCAGCGTCAAATCACATTTGTCACACTTGCGGTCACAGAAAACGGGCTCGTACGAATCGGGCTCTTGATAGGTTGTGATCACCCCCTCGAAATTCCGTAAGATCACCTTGTTCGTCGACCACGAAATCAGGTAATTCGGCATCACCGGAATCTTCCCCCCCCCGCCTGGCGCGTCAATCACATACGTCGGCACACAAAAACCACTGGTATGCCCAATCAAACTCTCCAAAATCTCGATCCCCTTGCCGATCGGGGTTCGGAAATGGCTCAGCCCTTCTGATAAATCACATTGATACAGATAGTATGGCCGCACCCGGTTGATCACCAGTTTATGCACCAGCGCCCGCATGATCCGTGGGCAGTCGTTGACCCCCGCCAGCAATACGGTCTGATTTCCCAGGGGAATCCCGGCGCCCGCCAGTTTCGCCAGTGCTTCCTTGGATGAACCGGTAATCTCCCGTGGATGATTGAAATGGGTGTTGATCCACAAGGGATGATGGCTTTTTAACATATCCACTAGGCTGTCTGTAATCCGGTACGGCAACACCACTGGGGTCCGCGTTCCGATCCGCACCACTTCCACATGCTTGATGGTCCGTAATTCACCCAGAATCCAATCCAGATACTCGTCCGAAAGCAGGAAGGGGTCTCCGCCCGAAAGCAGCACATCCCGCACCTGCGGTGTCCTGCGAATATAGTCGATTCCCTTCTTGATCGTGTCCATATCCGGTACCGAATCCACATCTCCTACCTTGCGCTTGCGCGTACAATGGCGACAGTACATGGCGCACATATTGCTCACCAGTAAAAGAACCCGGTCCGGATAACGGTGCGTGACCCCTTCCACCGGGCTGTCTTCATCTTCCGCCAGGGGATCGTGCATATCGCAGTGTGTCATCACCCGCTCCAGGGGGGATGGAAACGCCTGCTTGTAGATCGGATCGTTTTCTAAATCGGTTGGATCGATGAGGGATAGATAATACGGAGTGATCGAGAGGGGAAATTTGGCGATTGTGTCTTCCAGGTGCAATCGCTGATCTGGGTCAAACTGTACACCAACCAGCTTTTCAAATTGGTCAATATCCTTGACCAGGTGCCGCATATGCCATTTCCAGTTCTTCCAATGGCCCATCTTGCCATCATCAACCAGATCTCGAATTGCCTGCTGTCGTGATTCTGTTTTCATCCTGTCTTTCCTTTTCCGTGAATTCCGGTTCAATGATCAAATGGGGTGAGGCTTGGATATGCCCCACATCCAGTAAATTCACGACCTGCTCCAATGACCGCGCAATCTGCGCTTGCTCGGCCTCTGCCAAACCCATCAGGGCCTTCGCTAACTTGTCTTGCAGTAACGAGGGGGTCTCTTGGACAACCTGCCGCCCCGCCAACGTTGGCCATAAATAGACCTTGCGCCGATCCACATGGTCCCGCTTCCGTTCCACCCAGCCCTTCTGCTCCAACCGGTCCACGATCCCATTGACCGTACTCCCGCCCAAATGTACCTCTTTCGCCAGTTCGGATAAGGTCAGCGGTGCATGCCGCACCACCGCGAACAGACAGACCATTTGCGGCCCCGTTACGTTATAAAGGGTGTTCAATTTTCTCGAATAAATATCCACCGCCCGAATAATCCGGCGCAGCGCGATCAATATCCGCTGATCATACCCCAACTCCCCAGCCCCATCGGTTTGCATCGCCAGTCCTGGCGCCACACCCGCCTCCACACGTCTCATAAAATCCGAAATGCAGTTGTCATGCTTCTTCATGGATCCTTCATCCATTCCATCACGAATCGTTCGTAAAGCAATCATTCTTACACGAAACATTATAACAGAATAAAAACCCACGTCAACCAATATCCTCCCGACCAATCCCCACGATCCACTACTCACTGCCATCTAGCCGCACAAAAGATCCCACCACCATTTCCATTCACGAAAGTTCAATCAGCGCGGAAAGCGCGTCCCCTGGATAGCCCAGGGGGGAGA
>JAVFAP010000496.1:0-3728 GCA_034002445.1 bacterium
ACCCCTTGATGGTTCGCCCCTCCTTTGTCCTGGGCGGGCGAGGGATGGAAATTGTCCATGATGACGAGATGCTGCGCAGCTACGTCGAAGCGGCGGTTGGTGTAACCCCTGAGCGCCCCATCCTCATCGACAAATTCCTGGAAAATGCCTTGGAACTCGAAGCCGACGCCCTCAGCGATGGCAAGGACGTGTTTATTCCCGCCATCATGGAGCATATCGAGCAAGCGGGGATTCACTCCGGTGACTCTGCCTGCGTGATCCCGTCCATGAATATTTCCCAAAAACACTTGGACACCATCGCTGACTATACCCGGCGGATCGCGTTGGAATTAAACGTCGTCGGGCTGATGAATATGCAGTACGCCATCGCCAACGATATGGTCTATGTTCTCGAAGCCAACCCTCGCGCGTCCCGCACCGTGCCCCTGGTCTCGAAGGTCTGCAATATCCCCATGGCGAATATCGCTACCCAGTTGATGCTGGGCAAAACCATCGCGGAATTGAATTTGCATACCAGCCCCATTCCTCACTTCGGAGTGAAGGAAGCCGTCTTCCCCTTCCCCATGTTCCCGGAAGTGGATCCCGTCCTGGGACCGGAAATGCGGTCGACGGGCGAAGTGTTGGGCATGGCGCAGAACTTTGGCTTGGCTTTCTTCAAATCCCAATCTGGGGCGAAGCAAACCCTGCCCAAAGAAGGCACTGTGCTCTTCAGTATCGCCAAGAAAGAGCCCATGGTGCTGGTCGCGGCCCGCAAATTCGCCGAACTGGGTTTCACCATCAAAGCCACCGAAGGGACGCAGGAATTTCTGGCCCAGAACGGCATCCTCGCTGAGCGCATCTTCAAAATCCAGGAAGACCGCCCCAATATCGCGGACGCGATCAAAAACAAGGAAATCCACCTGGTCATCAATACCCCGATTGGCCGGGCGGGCAAGTTCGACGACTCGTATATCCGCAAAACCGCCATCAAGTACAAGGTACCCTATATCACTACCCTGACTGCGGCCTTGGCGGCTGCGGAAGGTATCGCCGCCAGCCGAACAGGCGCGGATGAACTGAAATCCCTGCAAGAATACCACGCCGGGATTCCTGCTTGATCTCACCCACCACCCAAGAATTGCGCAAAAAAGGGCGGGCCGTGCGGCCCGCCCTTTGGTGTGTACCGGTTTTCACGAGAATATCGGGATGGGATGAATTGGTGTGAGACAGGAGGGATTTGTCTGATTTCCCCGATTGCTGTATGCATCAAGGGACATCGATGGATTCTACCGCCAATGCCGGGCCTTCCATCTCAATCACAGCGACAGTGACGATAGGGTCTTGTTTGCCGGCTTCGACACTAAAGGTAATCTTGTCGTCGGTGATGGTGAATTGCACATCGCCGGCGGATAAGAGATGAATCGTTTCGATCGGCTGGCCGGGGTGAGGTAGGGTGATTTGGTTATCGGTCCAGTTCATCAGGAATAAGTTGATATAGTTATCCTTGCAGGTCGAGGCACCCCAGGGCCCTGGTTTGTATGGACCGCCCCGAGTGCCGTAGACACGCGGACCGTGTTTCTCCATCCAGGCGCCCATCTCCATCAGCCGCTCCACCTGACGGGGTTCAATCCGCCCATCCGGCATGGGGCCCACGTTGAATAACAGGTTCCCATCCCCGCCAACGGTATACAGCAGCGTTTGCAGACACTCCTTCAGGGATTTGAGTTCATCATCGGGTTTCCACGCCCATTGCCGGCAGATGGTCATGCAGGTTTCCCACGGCGTCTCCCGATTGAAGGCACCCACCCGTTGTTCGGGCGTTTCATAATCTCCCGCGAAATGCCCGGCTAGGCTGGTGCCTTCCATCCCATTCCGTCCCTTATCCACCCGGTTGTTGATCAGTGCGTCCGGCTGCAACGTGCGGCAGTAATTATGAAGGGCAACACCGTACTGGTGGGTCCAGGGTTTTTCCCATTCGCCATCGAACCAGAATACATGAAAGGGACCATAATTGGCTTGTAGTTCCTTGAGTTGGTTCTTGAGATACGCGTAGTAAGTGTCAAAATCCGGGGCTCGGTCCAAGGTGTACCCTGGCTCCGCCGCGTGAGAAAAGCCGTAATCTGGCTGATACCAGTCACAAATGGAATGATATGGGCCAAATCGCAGCCCTTGGCGCTTGCATTCGTCTGTCAGTTCCTTCAGCATATCCCGCTGAAACGGGCTGTTCATGATGTTGTAATCGGTATACTGGGTGTCCCACATGCAAAACCCATCATGGTGCTTGGAGGTGAAAACGATGTATCTCATCCCGGCCTTTTTGGCGATGGAGACCCATTCTTTGGCATCGAACTGGGTGGGATTGAATGTCTTGTAGAATTGATCGTATTCCCTCCAGTGGGTTTTTTCGGCGTTGGTTTCACTGGCGCGGGACCATCCGATTTCTTTCCCGCTCTGGCTGACCGGACCCCAATGGATAAACATCCCGAAGCGCATGGCTTGCCAGGCGTCCAAGGCCGTGGCATCCACGGGGAGGAGGGCATACTGGGGCGCGGTGCTTTCTTGGGCTACCCCTCCGGGAATCCCTCCCAACCCAAGGCTGAAACTTGCGAGCATGACAAAAATTCGAATGGAAATAAGGCGTGAACAAACCATCATTCTCTCCCTTGTGATATGGATTGACGATCGCATGATACCATAATGCGTCGGGGCAAGGGGAGTCCAGGGAGGACGTGCATAAGTGTGTCTTTTCCTTTTTTAAAAAATACTCAATCGATTTTTGAGAAGATTTTGCAAAACTTCACGGGAACGATTTGAAATTTTATGGGAATGGATTTAAAATCGGGTCGTAATTAAATCGGCCGTATCTACAGGGAGAGGTAAAGATGGAAAGAAGACAGGCATTTACATTAATCGAGTTGCTCATTGTTGTAGCCATTATCGGCATCTTGGCAGCCATCGCGGTACCCAATTTTCTCAATGCGCAATTGAAGGCGAAGATTGCCAGTTCGGTTTCGGATATGCGCGCTGTGGAAACCGCATTGGAAATGTACCGCTTGGATAACAATCGGTACCCTTACTGGCGCGATGCCAGCGGGGTTAATATTAACCCGGTGAACCGGCGTTTGATTGCGCTGACCAGCCCCATGGCCTACATGAGTTCCGTTCCGCAGGATCCCTTTGTATTTGGCCCTCCTGGGAGCCGTATCGACGAGACCCAACACGAAGCCTATGTGACCTACGATTATATCGAAGCCAAATCCCAGCAGATTCATAACAATTTGCCCTTGGGCGCGGCTTTCCGCTGCGCGGAATGGCGCTTGAACGGCTATGGACCGGATGGGTTGAATGACACGGGCTACTTCACCTACAACGCCTCCAATGGCCTGCGCAGCCGGGGCGATTTGACCCGCACCGGCCCTCGGACTGGTCTGTCTTGCGATGATTCTTGGGTAGATCTGTAACGATCGATTTCAGTTCCTCACAAGAGACTCTGCAAATCAAGGGACTTCTGAAATGAATAGGGCGATGCACCCAGGGATGCATCGCCCTATTCTTGTTTTCTCCAGAGTTACTGAATCTCTTCGAGGAATGTTGCCAGTTGCTCTCTATACCAGTACATCTCTCCCGCGTCCTTGGTTTATTCGGTCCGCGATTGGATGATGGATTCGGGGATGGTGAGCAACTCTTCCGCCTTCTGCCGTTGATAGGAACTCAAGCGGTTGGATTGCAGCGCGTTTTTGATCAGGGTG
>JAVFAP010000497.1:0-3723 GCA_034002445.1 bacterium
CCCGGCTTGGATTACCATACAGGACCGAGACATTTAACTCGAAGAAATCTTCCAGCAAGGGCTCAACCATCACTTGCCGGTCGAAGGGAAACGCGCCTGCCAGCGAGATCATCAGCTGCTCCTTGTCCGTGGCGGACGAAACCGCCACGCTGGACCCCAGGTTGCAGGGTTTGACGATCAACGGCAAGGGCAGAATTTCAATAATCTTGTCCGCCAGCGTGTCCGATTGCAGTGGATCCCATTCACTGCGGTCCAAGAATAAATCGGGCAGGACGGGGATCCCCTGGCTGCTCAGCAGCTGCTTGCAAACGTGCTTGTTCATACCGATCGCGGCGGCGCGTACGCCACACCCCGTGTATGCCGCCCCCATGAACTCCAACGCCCCTTGGAGGCAGCCATCCTCGCCATACGTGCCGTGAAAAGCAGGGAAAAAGACATCCACCGGGTACTTCGCCTGCACCGGCTTGGCAAACAGGCCACCCTTCTGGGGTAGAGAAACCAGCTGCGGTTCGGGATCGCACACCAACTGCACACGTGTCAGTCTCTGCTTTGCTTCTGGGCTGGGGATATAACTTTCGCGCTTGCGCAGCGCCTCGCCGGTATACCAGTAGCCGTCCTGGTCGATATAGACCGGATACAAGGTGTAACGGGTGGAATCAAACGCGTCCATGATCTGCAATGCGGTGATAATGCTGATCTCATGCTCGGTGGAGCGTCCACCAAACAAAACAGCAATACGAAGTTTGGGTGATTCAGACATAAGATCCTCTTTGTGGGGTGAAGGCACGGCCCTCGACGGCCCTCCGCCTCCCCCTTCGTTTCTTTCGATCATCGATTTCTACCACTCCTCTGGATTGAGGCATCTGGGTTTACCCTAAAAAAACGAAAAAACCTGGCGGGTTTCATACAAATCAGGCAAATCATTTTCAAATAGGAGCACGTCCCCGGGCTGAATCTCTTGTTGCAGCACCGCGCGGGCTTCGCGCAGGGTGGGGAACTCGCGCAGCCGGTCCGCCGCGAAGCCTTCGCGCAGCAGGGCTTCCTTGAAGCCGGGAATTCGGTGGGCGGCGATCAGGTAGATATCCGTGCAGGCCCGGGCGGCGAGGGGGGCCAGTTTGGCGTGTTCGGCTTCCTGCCGCTGCCCCAGTTCCACCATGCCCGGCGTGACCAGAATCTTTTTGTTCCCCGGCAGCACCTCCAGCACCTCCAGCGCGTTTTGAAATCCGACCGGGTTGGAATTATAGGCGTCGTCGATGGTGGTAATGCCTTGGGGATCCTTCTGCACCACCAGGCGGTGGTTGATCCCCGGCACATGGCGCAGGGCCGCGATCGCCGTGATCGGCGGCACCCCCAGCGCGCAGGCCAGCAAGAACGCGCCCGCCGCGTTCAACGCTTGGTGATTGCCATAGAGAGGCAGCAGAAACGTGTATTCCTTCTCTTGAAACACCATCTGGCACTCCATCCCCTCGGCGGTGAGCCGGTCCGCGAGCAGCCGGCAGTGCAGTTCTCCCGCCTCGGGGTTCCGGCCATAGAAGAGACAGTGGGACTGGGTCTTGGCCGCCATGGCGCGGCAGTGTGGATCGTCCCCATTCAAAACCGCCAGCCCATCGACGGGCAGAGCCTGCACCAGTTCGGATTTCGCTTCCGCCACCGCTTCCTGGGTTTTAAACCGTTCATAGTGGGCAATCCCCACCGCGGTCACCAGCGCCGCCTGGGGCGGGGTCAACTCACACAAACGGCGGATAGAGCCAATCCCATAGGCACCCATCTCTACGATAAAGTATGCATGGTCCTTTTTCAGCCGTTCCCGGATGATCCGCGTGATCCCCATCTGGGTATTCACACTCCCCGGTGTGGACAGGGTCGGCGCGGTGGTGTTCAGGATATGGTCCAGGATATGCTTGATCGAAGTCTTTCCGTAACTGCCGGTGATACCAATGATGCGGGGCCGCACCTGGTGCAGAATCTGCTTGGCTTCTTCCAAAAAATTCCGCTGTACCCGCGCCTCGAACGGGCTCAGCACCAGGTTGCTGAGTACCAGCGTCAACGGTAGGGAGAAAACCAACACCACCACCAACAGGGCGAAGGCCACAAACGACGGCACGCTCTGGGCAGGAGTCATGCAATGCAAACCGCCGTAAAGAATGCCAAAGTGAATGGCATGGTTTACCCCCAGCAGGCGTTTGATTCGCGTGGTGAATACCAGCGGCTTCTTTGCCTCCTTTACCCGGTTGCCCCAGCCCAGCCAAGCGAGCATCGCGGTCAGTCCGACCGCGACCGGCCAGGGCTGACCCGATAAAATCGCCCCCAGTGCTTGGGACTTCGCCAACCCCGCTCCGGCCGCCAGGGCAAGGAGTAGCAGGCAAAACGCCGTCACGCGCTTCTCGACCGCCCGGCGCTCTCGCCACCATTCCAAAAAACGGCGGTTGTCGTACTCCTCCTGTTGGAAAAACTGCAGATAGCGGCACTGGATCGGCCATACCATCACGCCATAACCTAGGCCAAACAGAAGTAAAAAAAGAAGCATCTCAATCATGCCACAATGCCTTTCATGAATTGCTGAATTTGGTATCCCACCTGGTGTTGAGCCCGCGACAGGATGGTGTAATGGTCAAAGCCAGGCAATTCCAGATACCGGGCGTGAGCCAGGTATTCCTTCATCTGTTTCCCCATGCTTGGCGGTGTTTCGGTATCGTCCGAGCCCCACAGGAGCAGGGAGGGCGTCTGAATTTTCTGCAACAGCGGAGCCAGGTCTTCATTCACCACCTTGACGAAGATTGGCCGCATCGCCCCGGCTTGGAGATAATCCCGTGACGCGATTTTGGCATAGAGTCCGTCCTTGATTCGCTGGCCCAACTGCCCTGGCAGAATCGCCTTCGCCCCGTTCGCCACCTTGCGGATGGTTTGAATCTTGAGTCTCTTCCAAAAGGGCACTTTGCGCCGCAGCCCAGCGGCGGCGATCAGGACCAGCCCCTTGACCAGATCCGGATACCGATGCGCCAGGCGTATCGCCACCCGGCCCCCAAATGAATGGCCGATCACAATACACGATGCCGCCTGCCGGTCCACCAAAAACCGGCGAATCAGTTCCGCATACGCTTCGGTACCCCAAGCGCTCTGGGGGCGCTCACTTTCGCCAAAGCCGGGGAAATCTAGCAGAAGATGGCGTCCGCTAGGTAATAAACTATCCATCAGAGGCAAAAACCAATCCAGGCTTGTGCCCCAGCCATGCAGGTAGAGGATCGGCACTCCTTCGCCCTGGTCGCGAAAACGCACCCGGACCGAGTCCGGTCCGAGGGCGATCGTCGAATATTGAGAATGAGGGTTTTCCATAGTGGATTCTTTTATGATGTCCATTTCGATTCCATTCCTTCCATGGTTCATCCATTCTCACTTTTTTCAAAGTCTTCGATTCACTTTTTGTGTTGAATTTTTTAAAAACGTGCTATAGTAATATGAATAGCCGAGATGGGGTGTTGCTAGAACCCCTCCACGCATTCAAACGGCTGTGCCGTTCCGGTCAATGAATCGCGTATGATTACAGACTCCGCTTAAAATGAATCGAATCTCTTGAATGGGTGAAAAGGGTATATCATGCATAAGCGCTTTTTACGGGATGGCGATTTAGACCGAATCATCATTACCTTGAAAAAGGAATTCAACGGGAAATACAACGAGAATATCACCGTTGCGAAGGGCGGTGTTTGCCTGGATTCGATGGTT
>JAVFAP010000498.1:0-3708 GCA_034002445.1 bacterium
GACCGTCAAGAACAGAATCAGCGCTCAGTTACGCTAAATTTCTCTCTCGCGTGCTTGCACTATGCTTGCTCAAGGTTTATGAAGAAGGGGAAGGGAAGCGTCGTAAGTCTAGTAAATTCAATGGCAGGTGTGGAGGGACTCGAACCCCCAGCCTGCTGATTTGGAGTCAGCTGCTCTGCCAAATTGAGCTACACACCTGCATGACGGATGTAAACTTTATCCCATTTGCCCGTTCTGTCAATTGCCTTGATTCAGAAATTTGAAAATTTCTTTTTTTTCCCCTTATCCTTCCCCGCTTTCTTCCCCGAACTTCCGAAAATGGCGCTTCTCGCTACAATAGACCAAAGTTTTGATAAATCAGATTATTACCGCCTAGAGAGTATTATGACCGAACTTTGTGCTTTAACGGCTTGGGAAGCGGCGGCTGGGCTGCAAAAAAAAGAATTCTCCGCTCGCGAATTGCTCCAGTCTGTGTTTCTGCGGATCGATGCGGTAGAGAGCCAGGTCCACGCCTACAACCTTTTAATGCGCGATTTCGCCCTGCAACGGGCCGCTGACATCGACGCCGCCCGTGCCAAAGGCGAATCCCAGGGGCCTTGGGCTGGGGTTCCGATCGCGATCAAGGACAATATGTGTACGCAGGGATTCGCCACGACATGCTCTTCGCGGATCCTGCAAGATTTTATCCCCCCGTACAACGCGACTATCGTCGAAAAGGTGCTGGATGCCGGCCTTATCCCCGTGGGCAAGACCAACCTGGATGAGTTTGCCATGGGCTCTTCCACCGAAAACTCCGCTTTTGGGATGACCCACAACCCCTGGGACTTGTCCCGCGTTCCCGGCGGCTCCAGCGGCGGCGCGGCCGCCGCGGTCAGTGCGGATGAAACCATCCTCTCTCTCGGCTCGGATACCGGCGGTTCCATCCGTCAACCAGCGGCGTTTTGCTCCATTACCGGATTGAAGCCCACTTATGGCCGGGTTTCCCGTTATGGGCTGGTCGCCTTTGCCTCCTCTCTCGATCAAATCGGCCCCATGACCAAGGACGCCAAGGATGCCGCCGGCTTGCTGGGGATCATCTCCGGCCTCGACCCCCACGATTCCACCTCCATCGATACCCCCGTCCCCGACTATCTGGCCGCGTTGAACGGGGATGTGAAGGGATTGCGGATTGGCATCCCCAAGGAATACTTTATCGAAGGGCTGAATCCAGAAATCAAAGCGGTTGTCGAGAAGGCTGCCCAGTTCTACGAATCCCAAGGCGCGACTTGCCAGGAAATCTCTCTTCCCCATACCGAATACGCGATCGCGACCTATTATATGATCTGTACCGCCGAGTGTTCCAGCAATCTGGCCCGCTATGATGGGGTTGTTTATGGATCCCGGACCAAGCAAAAAGTGGAAAACCTGGTGGATATGTATTGCAAAACCCGCAGCGAAGGATTTGGCGCCGAAGTCAAGCGCCGGATCATGCTGGGGACCTATGTCCTTAGCGCGGGCTATTTCGATGCCTATTACCGGCGCTCCCAGCGTGTCCGGAACTTGATCAAGCAAGATTTTGATTCGGCGTTTCAGTCGGTGGATGTGGTGTTGTGCCCAGCCACGCCTTCCACTCCCTTTAAATCCGGCGAGAAAACCAGTGATCCACTAGAAATGTATCTCTCGGATGTATTCACGGCACCGACCAACTTGGCGGGGTTGCCGGGGATTGTCTTCCCAGGTGGGTTTAGTTCCAATCAATTGCCGATCGCTCTGCAGTTGATCGGGCCCACGCTGAGTGAGGCACGCCTCCTGAACGTTACCCATTGTTTCCAAACCGCGACCGATTTTCATAAACGAAAACCGCCGGTCCAATCCTTTTCTTGAAACCAGGATCCTTATGAATCCACCATTCCGGATTATCTTTGTTTGCACAGGGAATTATTGCCGAAGCCCCATGGCAGAAGTCCTTTTCAAAAAGAGAATAACAGAGGCTGGATTGGCGGATGAAATCGAGGTTCTCTCCGCGGGGACCTGCGCCCTGGAAGGCTTTCCGGCTTCGCGGGGAGCGTACTATGTCGCCAACCGGTTTGGGCTTTCGTTGGAAGCGTTTGTTTCCCAACCACTGACCCGCGAGTTGTGCGAGTCTGCCAACCTGATCATTGTGATGGAACAGGCGCACTTGGATTGGATTCAGGTTTCGTTTCCCGAAGCCGTCTGCAAAACCGTTCTCCTGGGCGAATTGATCGATCCGGACCGGCCCCAGGATGTGCCGGATCCGATCAGCGCGGGCGAACATTATTTTATTTATATTGCCAAACTGTTGAACGGGGCATTTGACAAACTGATTGAAGACTGGACAAGCATAAGAAAGCGATATCAGGCATGAGTAAAATGGTCATCGCCGTCGGGGCGGATCACCGGGGCGTCAAGGTAAAACGGAAATTGATTTCTTTCCTAGAAGGATTAGGCTATTCTGTCCTCGATGTGGGGACCCATACAGACCAATCCTGCGATCACCCCGATTATGCGTTTGCAGCCGGTGAGTTAGTGATGAACAAAAAAGCGGATCGTGTGGTTCTTATCTGCGGGACCGGGCATGGCATGATTCTCGCCGTGAATAAAGTGCCGGGAATCATGGCGATTTTACCCGTCAATGAGGAGCACGCCCGGCTGTCGCGTTTGCATAATGACGCCAACGGGATCTGTTTTGGCGCCGATTACATGGATCTCGATACGATCCAATCCATCCTGGCGGTTTGGCTGGAAACCGAACATTTAGGGGGGAAATACGCCCGCCGGGTTCAAAAAATTCTGGATTACGAACGAAAGAAATGAGCAATTTGAACCCTATTCTTTAAGTCGGTCGCTTTTTTGCATATGATGGTAAGTTGGTGTACTGGGTGCGTTTCCCATTCCTGGGAAGGGAATTGATGATCTGAGGAGTAAAGCCGTGAAATGTCCTTTTTGTGGTACGGATGATGACCGCGTAGTGGATTCCCGCTCCATGGTCGAGGGCGATTGTATCCGTCGCCGTCGGGAGTGCATGGAGTGCAAGAAACGCTTCACGACCTATGAACGGGTCGAAGAGATGCCCCTGATGATCATCAAGAAAGATGAGCGCCGGGAACCGTTCGAACGCAGTAAGATTGCCAACAGTATCCGAATTGCGTGCCGCAAACGGCCGGTATCCGAAGATCAGATCGAAGAGATTACCAGCCGGGTCGAACGCCAACTGTACAATCGCGGCGACCGCGAGATCTCCAGTGAATTTGTGGGCGAGGCGGTCATGTTGGCGCTGCGGGATTTGGATCAAGTCGCATACGTTCGCTTTGCTTCGGTGTATCGGCAATTCAAGGATGTGAATCAATTCATGAACGAACTCACTCATCTGATCGAAAAAACCGATTTAACCAACGTCTCTTCTTCCCCCGCTTGATGCGGGCCGTTCCGCGCCAGGTGGTTCGCATGGCAGGGAGATTCCATCTTGACTCCCTCGCTGGTCCTACATTCCCGTTTCGATAGAAGGGCTTATGGAACCGATATTTGATTGCAATCTTCGCTTACTCGAAACCTACGACCCTCAAACCGCGGCACGGATTCGCGATTGTCCCGCTTCGCCTCATGTCGATGTGTTTTTTACCCCGACGAGTCAACTTTCCCTGCGGGTGACGTATACCGGCCAGGAATCCCTGATCCACAGCGCCAAGGATCCGGTCCGCGAAGCCGAGC
>JAVFAP010000499.1:0-3706 GCA_034002445.1 bacterium
CTACGGGATCGGCGCCCAGCCCCAGCCCCTGGATAAAAACCGAGACTAGCAGCAAGCCCGCCAGCCCCGCCTTCTTTCGCCACCCTGCCCAATGGACCGACTGCAGAAACGCCGCCGCGAAGATCATCAAAAGGGGCATGATCTGGTAGATATGCCGGGGACCCCAGTCATACCCCCCGGCCCAGTTTTGCCACTTGGCCATCGCCCCCAGATAGCCACCGCAGAGCAGCAGCAAGCCGATGCACAGATGGCGCTGCTGTCGCCACAAAACCACGATCCCCGGGATCGCCAGCACCAGGGGAGGTGAAAACAAAAACAAGCTGCGCCCTGGCGTGAAAAAGAATCCATGCAGCCCCACCAAGAGGGGGGTGATGAATTTAACCTTCTCCGCCTGGTCTTCATACCCAGTCGAGAAAAACGCATCGAACCGGTACTGGTTATACAAGAGGATCATCAGAAGAACGGCGCCAAACGGGATCGCGGGGATCACCCAACTCGGCCAGTCCCGCCGCAGGCGTGGCTTCCCATCGTTCAGGTCAATCAAGAAAAACCAAGCCGCCGCGGGCAGGGTCACCAAACTGTCCACCCGCGTCAGCACCGCGTAGGCCCACAATCCCGCCGCCAACGCCTGCCACCGCCGGGGGCTCTCGTGCCCCGGCGCTTTCAGCAAACAGAGGAGCGCACCACTCAGGCAAAACGCCACCAGGGGCTCGGTAAAAAATGTTCGCCCATGCGGCCAGACGATCGTGCCAAACGCCAGCAGGACCGTACCCAGCAACGCGATTCGGATCCGCAGCCCCATCGCCACAAAAATCGCGTGGCAAAAAGCCGCCGTCAGCGCGCTGAGCACCATCCCCCATACTGTCATCCAACCCCGCAAAAATTCCGTCCCCGCGCCATTCCAGGCGTCCACATGGCGGAGATCATTGGGCGCCTTATCCTCGCTGGGATCCAGCCACACCCCCACTCGGCACCACGGTGCTGCGGCCAAAGGCACCCCCAGCCCATACTGGGCATACTCGCGCCCATCGATGCCCCGCTTGCTGGCAAAACCCATTGGCAGGGGCGGCACCGCACCCCGTTGCCCTTGGACCAGCGAAAGGGTGGTCCGCAAATTCAGTTCCTCATCCGGCGTGGTTAAAAAGTGGGCGGGTGAAAAAAGCAGATACAGGCAAACGATACCCAAGATTAAACTGGCGTAATACCCGGGAGACGGCTGGAATAGCGTTGACGTCAAAGCATTCATACGCATCTACAAATCCGGAATGGATTATTCATTGACAGGATGGCGTGGCGTGGGTTCGGCATGGGTTTTGCCCCCAAGAAAGCTTGTAAATTGTTTAGAAGTTTGTTATACTACCGCCCCGGATCACAATCCAACAGGGGAGAATGACCCGAATCTCCCCAAAAATTCATTCCAGAAGAACATAGGATATAAGGTTATGGCAGGCCATTCGAAATGGGCGAATATCAAGCATAAAAAGGCGAAAATCGATGCCCAACGCGGCAAGGTTTTTACCAAATTGATTAAAGAAGTTACCATTGCCGCCCGCCTGGGTGGAGGGGATCTCAACAGCAATCCCCGCCTCCGTACGGCGGTGTCGGCGGCCCGCGCGGCCAACATGCCCAAGGATAACTTGGAAAAGGCAATCAAAAAAGGGACCGGCGAACTGCCCGGCGTCAGCTACGAAGAAGCCACCTATGAAGGCTACGGCCCCGGCGGCGTGGCGGTTTTTGTCGAAGTGCTGACCGATAACCGCAACCGCGTCACCGCCGAAATCCGCCACATCTTCAGCAAGTATGGCGGAAACATGGGCGAATCCGGCTGCGTGTCCTGGATGTTTGACCGCAAGGGGCTCATCACCATCGAAGGCGAGAACCTCGATCAGGACACCATCATGGAAGCGGCTATCGAAGCCGGAGCCGATGATGTGCAGTTTGAAGAAGGCGGCGCCTCCATCTATACCGCCATGGAAGATCTTTGGACCGTCCATCAGGCCCTGACCGATGCTGGTTTGAATCCGGGGGAAGCCTCGCTGACTCGCATCCCTCAGAACCAGGTTTCTCTCGAAGGCAAGCAAGCCGAAACCATGCTCAAATTGATGGAATATCTGGAAGACAACGATGACGTCCAAAACGTCTACGCCAACTTTGATATTCCCGACGAAGTCTTCGAAAAGATGGCCATGTAAACATGAATCGTTTGAATCTACCCATGGGAGAGTTGGGGTTGCCATACTCTCCCTTTTTATTTGGTTGAAGGGATGGCGATGGGCAAGGATCCGGTGGAACGCATTCTGGGGATCGATCCCGGCCTCCAATCGGTGGGATGGGGACTCATCGATTCCCAAAACCGGCAGGCGGTCTTGGTCCAGTATGGCGTCATTACCACCTCCGCCAAACACCCCTTCTCGCAACGTTTGAAGACAATCTACGAAGGGATCGAGGAAATCATCCGCCTCTACCAGCCAGACCGCATGGTCTATGAACAGGTGATCTACTGCCAGAATATCTCCATCGCCCTCTCTCTGGGCCAGGCCCGTGGAGCGATCATTGTCGCCGGTGCCCGCCTCGACCTCCCCATGACGGAATACACCCCCACGGAAATCAAAAACGCCATCGTGGGCCGCGGCCGCGCCACCAAGGAACAAGTGCAAAAGATGGTGCAACTGCTCCTCCACCTGGACGAACTCCCCCAGCCGGACCATGCCGCCGACGCCCTCGCCGCTGCTCTGACCTACGTCCACGCCAAAAAACTCAACGAACTCCTTCTTCAACACCGCCGCTGACCCCACACCCTCCCCGGGATCCTCCCGACTCCCTTCCTGAAACTGTCCTGAAACTGTGATAACAATAAAAATAGTAGGTCGGGCTCAAAACGAGCGAAGCGAGTGTAGCCTACCAATCCATGCACCTATTCTGCCTAACGCTGAATCCCACCCCAGCATGAATCCCCCGATCGCCATCCAAAAATACTATCCGCAAAAATTGAAATATTATTATTTCTTTAAGGCCTGAAAGTCCGTTCATGGATAGCCGAGGGGGCATCCCCTTTTTTGAAAAATTGGGTGAAACTCTAGGCGAAGCCGCACCCACCCTGTCTAGCGCTATACCCACGACCCCAGTATTATGGTTAAATACCAGGATACCTAGTTCTGAAGAAATCGATGGAGATTTTTTATGCTTTCTCAAACGAATCGCTGGCTTGGTGTGCTTCTTATCACCCTTTGCCTGGCCTCTTCCGCCCACGCGGCGCGGCTGCTGACGACCCTCTGGCAGATTGGTGCCGAGGATCGGGATAATGCGGAGTTCGCGCTTGCCCCCAGCCACTACGACCAATTTACAGAGGATGTGTTTTACCGGATTGGCGTTTCCCAGCCCCAGACCGATTGGCCCTATGTCCAGCCAGGGCCCAATGATGCCTGGGCTGGCAGTCGCCCCCATACATTTACAATCGTCTTCGGTTTGAACAACGTCCTGGAGGATGGCCCTTGGACCTTACGGGTTCATCTCCTCGATACCCAACGCCAGGCGCCGCCCCGTCTCAAAATTCAACTTAATGGCCAACCATTCGAGCAGCGCCTTCCCGCCGGGGCCAGTGATGCCTCCATTTTTGGCGATCCTCGTCAGGGCAGCCCGTTTTCGTTCGCGATCGATATTCCTCCCGCCGCGCTCCAGGTGGGGGATAATGTATTGACCCTCACCA
>JAVFAP010000500.1:0-3703 GCA_034002445.1 bacterium
CATAGAGGCGCGTCACCGGGCTTAACAACAGCATGGACAGGATAATCAGGGCGGCAATCGGCGGCAAATCCACATCAATCTGACTGGGTAAGGTGGTGCCTTCGTGCCGCGATCGATCCGGGTTTTTCCAAGGGATCCATTTTACCAGTCTCTGCCCTTGGCAACACCGCCAGAAAACCGCTGCCCAGCCCAGCAACATCATACCCCGTAAGACATCGTACAGCATTCCCAGTCGTTCAACCTGTGTTGGGGTCAGCCAGCCCCAGGGCGCGCCCGCTTGCCAGGCCAGATAGAGGCCCATCCAGGTGATGTTGGCCGGCTGGTTTTCGCCCAAATTCATGTGGGGAAAGAGGGTAAACAAAAAATGGGCTGATTCGCGCCAGCCGGAGAGGATGACGCCCGCGCCGATCCAGCCCATCGCTGCACCAACCAGACGCCAGCGCCGCCAGAGAACCCACAACCCCAGGAATACGAGGGGAGAAAATTTGAGCAGCACCACCAAGCCCAAGGCCGCCCCTGCCAGGCTATCCCGTTTGTCGATCGCCAGTTCAACATGCACGATGATCAGCAGCATGACCCCAATTGACACTTGGCCGCCCCACAGGGTAAAGAGGGCAGGCGCCCAGAAAAATCCCAGCACAAGGGCCGCGATCTGTTCGCCAGGATTGCAGCCAGACCGCCTCATGCGGCGGACCAGCAGAGTGATCCCCACCAGGTAGAATCCAACCTGAATCCCGTTCCAGATCCGCTCGGCGGTGGTGTAATCCAAGTGTGTCAGGGGGGTAATCAGCCAAGCCAGAAAAGGGGGATAGACATAGAGAAGCAGCGGAGGGTGCTCAGTTTCCGCAAAAACAGGGATCTGATCCAAGGGATTGGGCTGGATCAGCGGCCAGGGCCCGAGCTGATGGATGGGCATGCCCTGGTACAACGCCTTGGAAGCGGCGTAGTAGGTCGCGAAATCGCGCTTATAGTCGCCGCTGCCGCGCTGAGGATCATTTTTGATCCAAAACGCGGAATAAAAAAACGTTCCTGCCGCATAGGCCGTTAGTAGACAAAGCAACACCCAAAACAAAACACGCTCGCGCGGGGATATCGGGAAGGAAAAGGAGGCTCTGGTCATGATGCCGCCAGCATAAGAGCAAACGGAGATAAAATAAATCCCCTTGCACCCCGCTGGCTTTTCATCACATCGCGAATTCGATCCCCTATCATGGGAATGGGGTGGATTTGGTATCCACCCCATTCGATTCTTATGCAAGAAATCTTACAGACTTTTCGCCGCGTCCAAGGCTTTGGCGTAATCGGGTTCGTGGGTTACCTCGCTGACGATCTCTTGGTAGGCCAGGTTCCCCGCTTTGTCAATAACAAATACCGCGCGGGCCAGAAGACCGAGTTCTTTGATCATGAGGCCGAATTTCGCCGCAAAATCCCGGTCTTTGTAGTCGGATAGGGTAACCACCGCGTCAATCCCATGGGCGCCACAGAAGCGTTTTTGCGCAAAGGGAAGGTCCATGCTGATTGTCAGGACTTTCGCATCGATTTTGGCGGCTTCTTCGTTGAACTTACGGGTCTGGGTTTCGCAGACCGGCGTATCCAACGAGGGCACGGCGGAAATAATCACCACTTGCCCCTTGTAATCCGAGAGTTTCGCCGGCTGCAACCCGTTATCCAGCACGGTGAAATCCGGCGCAGGCTTGCCGGTTTCCAATGCCGGGCCGACAAGAGTCATGGCGTTGCCTTTGAATGTAATTACACCTGTTCGTTCCATCTCCTTTGAGGCCTCCTCGTTTGAACAAGAATAAAAGATCGGAAGAGCCATAAGGCAAACCAGAAGCCATGCCCGGCTCGGCCCGATTTTTTGGTTTCGTCGATTATATTGCATCCCTTGTCCCACTTCGTTTCTCCCAATTGGAAAGTATTTCGCTATTCGGTTTTATCTCCGGGAATCCATCTTCCCGCTCAACACCTTCGCGGACTGCTTTTGCTGTATTGGCCGAAGAGTGTACTTGTTTTTCGATCGATGAAAACCGGTCTTTCGCAAGAACCTTGCGAAGTCTGCCTTTCTCTTTGCCCTATTGGTTTCCTGCCAACGCGTTGAGGATAAAATCGACAATCGGGGTGGGATCGTCCAATCCATGGACATGGCCCACACCGGGTTTGACCAGCACCTGGATCGGCCCACCGGCTTCTGTATAGCGCTTTTCCAGTACTCTAGTGTTTTCGTGGATGGGGACGATGGGGTCCGCGTCCCCGCATACATGCAGCAAGGGTACCTTCGTTTGGGCCAGGAGCGCCAAGCCGTCGATTGGATTGCCGCGGAATTGCGACGCCTCTTCTTCGGTCAAGCCATAGGCGGCCAAACAGCGAGCCCAATCCTCGGGGCTTCCCTGCCCTTCGCTCTTGCCCCCTGGCCAGCTGCGGATATCGCATACCGGCGCATCGGCATAGATACAGACCACTTTTTCTGGATTTTTCTTGGCCCAGTTATAGACAATCAATCCCCCCCGGCTCATGCCTTCCAGCACCGCTTTGGGAGCGAAACCTTTTTCGACGGTTAAAAACCGGTAAAACGCGTCCCAATGCGCCACCGCGCGGGGCGAGCCATACAGGTTGGCTACATCGATATACACCAAGTAAAAGCCTTTTTCCAGCAAGACAAGATCCACTTCGGGCCGATGGCCCCAAAAGCGGGCCCGCCAAATCCACGGCTTGCCCTCCGCCGGTTGATGGGGTACCACCACTTGGCAAGGGCGGTCATCATACCAGAAGCGATAGTGGGGATAGCCGTTCCAGAGGGATTTTTCTCCGACAAATTCATCGCCCCATCCCATGGGGATCAGCCAAACAACGAGTAAGATCAAAATTCCAGGTTGAATTCGCATGATTTGCCTTTCTTCGCCCGATTACGAGTTTTGCGCTTGGCCTTGTCCGCTTGGCTCGAAAACGACGCTCAAATCAATATCGAGTGCGCGCGTTGCGAGAGGCAGGGTTTCGTCTTCCCCATACAATACACCGATTCCATAAGTCCCCTCAGGGCTTAAAGCAAACCGTTCCGCGGTCCGCGCCAAGGGATCAAGCAGGATATACTCTATCATGCCCTGTTCTTCATAGAGATGCTTCTTCTCGCGGCGATCCTTGAGCGAAGTGGAAGGGCTGAGGATTTCGAAGATCAAATCCGGCGCGCCCTTGATGTGGGTGTCTTTGATTTTGCGGGGATCGCAAATGACAAACACATCCGGCTGAACCACATCCACATCGGATAGAACGACATCCAGGGGAGAAATAAACACCCGGCAGGGGTGGTTTTTCAGCCCCCCTTTCAGTAAGAAAAATATTGTGCCTGCCACATCCTGGTGCGGAATGCCCGGCGCGGGGGTCCCGCCGATGATTTCCAAGCGTTCGTCATCCGGCCAGGTGAAGTACTCGGCATAGGTATAGCGTTCCTTATTTTTGAGGAGAGGCATGGTTTTTCTCCCGTCCAGGGATATCAAACACATCCGCCAAAACCAAGGGGAAATTGATCGTATCCAGGGGCAAGGTTTCCTCTTCGCCAAATAACACGCCGGGGCTATATCTACCTTCGTCTGACAGCACAAAGCGTTCGGCGGTGAAGGCGAGGGGGTCGAGCAGGATATACTCTTTCACGCCATGTTCTTCATAGAGATGTTTCTTTTCGCGGCGATCCTTGAGCGAAGTGGAAGGG
>JAVFAP010000501.1:0-3699 GCA_034002445.1 bacterium
CTACCAATCCGCCTTCCCAACCCCGCAAAAACGTCAAAAACAGGATGATGGCTACAGTGATCTTGTCCAATTTTCCCAATAAGCGCTGAAAACGCGACTATGGATAGCGAAAGGGGGGGGAATTCACGCCAGCGGATGAAACCCTGGAGCGACACGCACTAACCCCGCATAAAAGCTCCCACGTGCTACCCCCGGGATCCAAATCATAAAATCATAAAACTCCCCACTATCCACTATCCACTGGCTTCTGCCCACTATTCACTGTCCACTGCTTCTTATACAATTAACCACCTGTAAAACCGAAAGGAGTGAAATAACTCATCATGCAATCCAAATTTATCGCCATCCTGGCTTGGGCTCTGCTCTCTCTGATGCCCGCCTGGGCCCAGGATCCCAGCCAATCCAAAACCCTCTTAGAAACCGTTCATAGTATTTACAGCGCCAATGAATATGGTGCGGTTGGGGATGGCAAGACAGATGACACCGCTGCCATCCAAAGCGCCATTGACGCCGCCGCTCAACTTGGCGGCAAGGTCACACTTTCCGCTGGCCAATACCTTGTCGCCGGTAGTTTGGAAATCAAAACAGGCGTGGTTCTCGCTGGGGTTAACGAGGCCCCCATGGCGATCGCCCCCCTCCGCGGCACCGTGATCCTCGCCACCGGCGGCCGCGGCGACGAATCCCAACCAGCCCTCTTCGAAATGAAACAATCCAGCACCGTCCAAGGCCTGACCATCTGGTACCCCGAGCAAAAACCCGATGACATCGTCCCCTATCCCTGGACCATCCGCATGACCGGTTTCGATACCACCGCCGAAAACATCACCCTCATCAACAGCTACAATGGCATCCGCACGGGGCCGGAAAACAATGTCCGCCACCGTATCCGTAGTGTCTATGGCTGCGTTTTGCGCCGGGGACTCTTTGTCGATGCCTGCACCGATATCGGCCGGGTGGAAAATGTGCAGTTCCATTGCCATTGGTGGTCCAACCCGGAAACCAACGGCAACTGGGATTTGGTCTACAAATACATGGGCGATAACCTGGAAGCCTTCATCTTCGGCCGCACCGACTGGGAATATGTGACGAACAATTTCGTCTTTCCCGCCAAGATCGGCTACCGTTTCATCCAGACCGAAAACGGCGCCTGCAACGGCCATTTCACCGGCGACGGCGCGGATTCTTGCCAGATTGCCGTCCAGGTCGATGCCATCCAGCCCATGGGCCTGCTCTTCACCGGTGGGCAGTTCGTTTCCTTCTTGGGGGATGATCCGGTCGAGATTGTCATCAACCCCACCTGCACCGGCAGCGTCCGCTTCGTCAACTGCGCCTTCTGGGGCCCGGCCAATCACAACGCGGTGATTCGCGGGAATGGCTTCACCTCATTCTCCGACTGCTATTTCAGTAGTTCAAAGCAGGACGCGATGGATAAACCGCTGCTGGTGGTGCAGTCTGGCCGGCTGCAAATCCACAATTCCTCCTTCGCCACCCCTCAACCCTCCATCCAATTGGGGCCCGAGGTCAAACACGCCATCATCCAAGGCAATAATGGAATCAACGGGGTGCGGATCCTCGGCCAGGCACAAGCCAGCGTCATCCAAAACAACGAGATGCCACCCGTGGATACCCCTCAAGCAGAATAACAGAACCACGTGGGGGAGGAACCATCCTCCCCCACCACTCGGCAAAAAAAAAGGGCCTGTAAAAGGCCCGTCAAAAGGTGTGTAGAAGGAGGGAAAAGGAACTAGGTGATTTCCCTTTCCTAGAAATTCTTGGGTACGAAGGTATGAGCCTTGGGGTGATCCGATTCCTTGGCTTTGTTGATATCCAGGTAATCGGGCAGGACGCAAAGGGTTTCTCCTAACTGGCCGATGGCACGGTAGGCCCCGTTCAAAATCTCCAGCGCGTCCTGTACTTTTCGCTGTGATGGGAACAACTGGGTGTTCTGCAAGCAGATTTCTTTCAGTTTATCCTTGGTGATACAGAAACCATGATCGCAAAAGAGCTCGTAAATAAAGTACAACTGCTTGCGGGTGTCGGTATCGGTCTCGTAATCCAAAACCTCTTTCAGAGGCGTCAGCGCCACCCGGCGTGCGGTTGGGGTCAGCACATCCTGTTCGCGAACCGTCCGCGTCTCCTCGATCGCCGAGGCTTTGCGCAGATCGGCCAGAAAATCCTTGTTGGATAAAGCCCGCTTGCTCAGTTTGTTGCGCGAAAGACCAAATTCCATGGCCCGCCGCAGAATATTGTCACGGACATCAAACCCCCAATGCATGCGGTACAGATGCCGGTAATTTTCTTTTAAAAAAGTGATGGTCTGCTTTAAATGCCGCAGGGAATGGTTTTTCCGGGTGCGGGCATAGTTGGAGGCGATCGACTTATCGACCCCTTCTACTTCATGCAAATACTTGCATATCTGCAGTTCTGCTTCACTCTGCGCCTTGCCCCCCCGCCGGAGTAACTTACGGATGGTGCGCTTGCCTCCCATCAGGTCCGAGATGGCGATCTTGCCATTGGCGAGTTTCAGCAAATTCTTCATGGTCTGGTACGTCGCCCGGGCCGAAATGTACTCGATCTGCTCCTCGCTCGCGCCCATCTTCTTCAATAAATCCCGCCGCAATTGGTAGTCGCTCTTGCGTTGTTTGCTGCGGTGCAAATGATCTTTTAACCTTGAATAATTGGCCTTCAGGCGGTTCGGCTCCACGACCTTCAATTCATCCAAGAGCAGCGAACTTTTTTTCTTCAACATGTCCAAACTGGATTGGCTGACCAAAAACTCCAAATCCGCTTCGGTAAACGATGGGCAAACCTTGTTGGCATCCGCCAAACTCTCCAGGTAATGATACTTCTCCCGCCGGTCTACCGTCCACAGATTCCCTCGGTCCGCCCGTGCCTTGGACCGCGTCTTCACTTTGATGGTCGATAGGCTCAACTCTGGCGCGTGAACAAAAGACCCTACTTCCAGATATAAATTGACTTTTTTGGCAAAGCGGATGATCGATTTCCCCCCTGCGGCGTTGCTGTCCATCCCCAAAATATCAGCCAGTTCCTTAATCCCCTCTTGCCCGGATTGCAGATAGGCTTTCAGATCTTGGTGATGAAACTTGAGCAGGAGGTCTGCCATATACTCCCGAATATGGCGGGCGGATCTGCGGTATAATTCCTCTTGAATCGGCGCTTGCCGAACCATCTCGGCTTCGACTTCATACACCGTGTCGAGCACTTCTTTGGCATCTTCATCTTTCACGATCCTGTGCGGCAACTGCAATTCGTGAAGTTGGAAAAACCGCGCGACCACTTTCTTGGATTCGCTGTAGGTTGCAGAGCGCGCCTCGGCAACATAGTCCAAGCCCTTTTGAAAGAAGGGTTTCAATGACTGCCAGCGCGATGTATCGGTTCCAAACACTAAAGGCACGGTTTGAATTTCATGATCCATATTGGCCATTATCGCTCCTCCTTCGGCCTTTCACCCATATTGTTGATAACATGACTTGTTTTATCATGTTTTTAAGTATAGCCTTTTTCTAGGGGATCTGTCAATACATTTTTTTCATTTTCCTCAACTTTTTTCTATTCCCCCTCACGGGCCCCATAGAGAGGTAAAAGATATTGATTATTCTCATCTTACGTTTTTTTTTACCCAATCGGCCTGGGAAATGTCCGCAGGCAGATGCGCAAAATCCCCTGGAATGTTACGGC
>JAVFAP010000502.1:0-3689 GCA_034002445.1 bacterium
TTCCAGGTGATGGATTTTTCTTCGGTGCAAGAACCGGGAACCTATTGCATCAAGGCTGGCCCAGTCCAAACCCGCCCATTCCGGATCGATCCCGATGTCTGGAAAGGGACGATGTGGAAGACGATCAATCTATTTTACACGCTGCGCTGCGGATTCCCGGTACCAGGGATTCATAGCATCTGCCATGCGGACTGGCTCGCCGAGCATGAGGGCCAGCGCATCGCCTTCAATGGCGGTTGGCATGACGCGGGTGATCTGTCCCAAGGCTTGCGCAATACCTGCGAAGCCGCGTATGCCATGTTTCTCTTGGCGGAACCCCTCCAAGATTCCGACCCGCATTTGGCGCAACGGGTACTGGAAGAAGCACGCTGGGGCCTGGATTGGGTGATGAGAAACCGCTTCGGCAACGGCTACCGCTGCCGCTGGGGAACCATGGATTTCTGGACTGATAACCGCATCGGTACGGTGGATGATATGATCACCACCGAGGTGAACCGCGATGCCTACCACAATTTCCATGCGGTGACAGTCGAAGCGGCGGCCACCCGGCTACTGAAAGATTCAGATCCCGCCCTGGCCGAACAAGCACTGCGTTTCGCCAAGGAAGACTGGGCTTGGGCCAAGGAAGAACTGAAGCAGCCCCGGCTGGAAGCGCTGTCCGTGGGGATCCTGGCTTCGATGGAATTATACAAAACCACAAGAGAGGCTTCCTACGCCGAGGCAGCGGTGGCGTGGGCCGATCAGGTAATGGCTTGCCAACAGGTGGAACCGACAAACTGGGATATCCCGCTGGCAGGCTTTTTCTATGAAAGTCCAGAAAAAGAGCGAATCCGCCATTACAACCACATTGGGGAAATTCAATTACCCATCACCGCCTTGGTTGAACTCTGCGAGCAGATGCCCTCGCATCCCAACCGGGCGATTTGGCTGGCCTGCTTGCAGCGATTTGCCGACTATAGCAAGAAGACAGCGGAATATACCTACCCTTACGCCATGCTACCCGCAGGAATTTACTCGGTGAACGAATCCAAGGACGCGGCCTATGTGGAACAGGTCAAGACCGGGATTCGACTGAGCGACGAGTACTATCTCCGGCGTTTCCCAGTCTGGTTTGATTTCCGGGGCAACTTGGGAGTCACGCTATCACACGCCCGGGCCCTTTCGGCCACCGCGCGCGTAATCCAAGATACCACGTTAAGGGATTTGGTGCAGAAGCAGCTGCAATGGGTGATGGGGCTCAACCCCTTCTGCCAAAGCACCATGACGGGCGAAGGCCATGATTTCGCGCCTCAATACACCGCGACCTCCGGGGATATCGTGGGCGGGCTGCCGGTAGGCATTCAAACCAACCGCCATTTCGACACCCCCTTCTGGCCGGCGGACAATTGCTACAATTTTAAAGAGATCTGGGTCCACCCCTCTTCCCGTTGGCTAGCCATCCTGGCGGACTTGGAACAGATAAAAGAGGCAAAGCCATGACACGCTATTATCATCACACCCACGATCACCACGAGCATAGCCCCCATGGAGCTGAGGAGCATACTCACTCTCACCATGGGCATGGTCATGTCCAAAAGGCCGAGCATTTTGAACAAAGCGCCCTGGAACGCTTGAAGGAACTCTATCCTAACCCTGAAACCCTGGGCCGCTTACGTGAACTGGCGGCGCACCTGTGCGCCATCGAGGCTGTCCATTATCCAAAAACCCGACCCTGCCACTTACTGCTTTTTGCTGAAGAATATGAAATGGCCGAAGCAGACCGTCGCTATCCCCACGCGGCCGACGGGATCTTGCATCAGCGCGGGATCGAGCATGGCGAAGCGCCAGTCTGTGTACTAGCCAAGGCCCAGGATGTCCCCATCCGACTGGTCTCGGTCGGGCCTGTGAAAGCGGCAGAGCCCAGTTCGGCATGGTTTGCCCCCTCCCTCTCCATCCCCCAAGTGGCCAGCGTGATGAAGACCGGATCGCAAGCGGCGGCGGATGAGTTGAAAGCCGGGGCCCAGGTGCTGATCCTAGGCCGGGTGGAGCGGCGGCAAACCTGGTCAGCGTATGGCTTGGCCGCGATCTTCATGCAGCAATTCGGAGAGCATATTTTAGAAAAGCAGCCGGGGATGGATGAAACGGTATATTCCCAACTGGTGGAGCGCTTGCGGGAAGCCTTGGCATCCCAAGATAAACCAGGGCACACCCCAGTGTCTCTGCTGGCCCACCTGGGTACCTTGCCTCTGGCGGCCATGGTCGGTGCAATGATCCAGGCTGGCAGCCATAACCGGGTTATCTTACTGGATAGCCTGGCGAGCACAGTCGCGGGGATTTTAGCCTCGCGCATCGATCCCACGGTTCGCCCGGCTCTTATCGCTGGATCGCTCGAACCCGGTCTCGCGCATCCCCGCTTGTTGCACCACATGGGGATGAAGCCCCTGCTGGATATGGGGATTGCTTCCGAAGACGGCCTAGGGGCCCTGACCGCCCTTTCTCTGCTTGACAGCGCGGCGGCGCTCTTTCATGAGGGGAAAAAACATCCATCCTAAAGAGCAAGAATGAGCAAGGGCGATACGGAGGGGGGCTAGACACGCGGAGGGGATGATTCCGCGGAATCCAGCCCCCTTTTAATTGGGCTGCCGATGCGGCGAGATGATTGAAGAGCCAACTTGTTCAATTCCAAGGGCCTTTGGAGGGGGTTATTTCCATCCAGGAACCGATGAGCACCTAGGCGATCCTTGATCTTGGTGGTATATTGGTTATTCTGTGTACATATTTCCATCGCGGAAATCACAGTGGCCCCTTGGGGACAGCAAATTTCATAACTTGAGAAGTATCAGTCATTTTAGGAGGTCTGTTTTCCATGTTTGAATGGATGAATCGCCACAAACAAAATATTATGAAATACACCCTGTACCTGGTTATCCCATCCTTTGTTCTGCTCTATGGGTATGGGGAATGCGCGAAGCCAGAGTCCCATCAATGGGTGGCCAAGGTCAATGGGGAAACCATCACGGAATTTGCCTTTAACCAATGGGTCGATACCATCCAAAATCAAATCAAGAGAATGGGCCAAGGCACAGACCTCACGTATGATGAAATTCGCCAACAGGCTCTGGAAATGGCGATTCTGACCACCATTTACGAACAAAAAGCGGAAGAATGGGGCATTGCGACTACTGATGAGGAACTGCTTTCCAATATTCAGCAGATTCCGGCATTCCAAAATGAAAATGGCGTGTTCGATGCCAACCGCTATCGTGGCCTGTTAGCGGCCAACCAGATTCATCCTCTCCAATTCGAGCAGGAACAACGTGAAAATTTAACTCGAACCAAGGTCCAATCCGTCATTCGCAACTCGGTCTTCCGGTCCGCGACCGATAAAGAACAGTTCAACGCCCGCCAGAACAACAAGGCCTTGGTGGAATTTTTGTCGTTCGAACCCGCGGCCTTTACCGAACAGGTTGAACCAGCAACCGACGCCATGATGGCTTTCTTTGAAGAAAACAAGGAAGACTACCGTGTTGCAGAAAAGCGCAAAATCGGGTATGTCCGTTTCTTCCCCTCCGAATACGTGAAGGATGTTTCGCCTACCGAGAGGGAAGTGGAGCGCTTTTTTGAGCAAAACCAGCAGAAATATGAGATCCCCGAACAGGTTCGCGTCGATTACATCACCTACTCCAGCGACGCGTTTAAAGACCAAGTTC
>JAVFAP010000503.1:0-3689 GCA_034002445.1 bacterium
CTGGCAGACTTTCCAGAGAAAGTGGAGGACCATCTCCATGCATTCCCGCAGGGTGGTCTTGCTGTCCCTCCGGCATCGCTTGCATGTCTGGAGCGGTTTCACTCATCATGCTAGGCTTGGTGTTGATCTGCAGGGCGCTGTCGATTTTAAAATTCCCTTTCGTCACAACCTGCTCTCCCTCTTCCAGACCAGCAAGAACAACGTAGGCATGCTCCAACCGGGGCCCCAAGACTACTTCCCGGCCTTCAAATACGGGTTTTTCCGTATTTGGGATTTTGACATAGACCACCGCCCGGGTTCCGGTAATCAGGGGCGCGGACAGAGGGATCAACAGGGGCGGATTTTTCTCGGAGTCCGCAGACCCGCCGTAGCCGGATTCTTCCGCCCGGACCAAGGACATTTCGCATTGATCGCATCTGCCTTTTTCTTCCCGGACGACCGAGGGGTGCATCGGGCAAATCCATTGCCCCGCCAATCCCGCGGTAATGACCTTGCCTTGGGCATTGACCTCGGAACGCAACACCGCCTGGACAAACATACCCGGCTTCAGTTTCCCCTGCGGATTCACTACATCGACACGGACTTTGACCGTCCGGGTTTGTTCATCCAGGAAGGGATCGATAAACACCACTTGCCCTTGGAAAATTTCACCTGGATAGGAAACGGTGGTAAACGTGACCGGCTGCCCGTAATGAATCCAGGGCAGATCGGATTCATACGCATCCATCTTGATCCAGACATGGGTCAAATCCGCGATGGTGTAGATGCGGGTTCCCATTTGCACATATTCGCCTTGGACCGCGTTTTTTTGTATTACGATCCCGGTAATCGGAGAGTAGAAAGTGATCCGTTCGGAAGGCGTTCCACGCGTCTCGATCGCGGTAATTTGGTCGGGTGTCAATCCCAGCAAACGCAAACGTTCCCGTGCCCGCTCCGCCGCATCCCCGCGATTTTGGCGAACCGCTACCGAGCCCGCACCCCCGGCTTGGGCAGCCCGGACAGCCTGGAGCAAGGCTTCCTGATCCGTCAGCAAGGCCGGGCTAAAAAGTTCCACCAGATGATCACCCTGCTTGACGGGGGTCCCGGTGTAATCCACAAACAACCGGTCGATCCGGCCCGCGAACCAGGCGGTAATCGACTTTAGCCGCGTCTCGTCATACTCGACCTTGCCAACCAGACGGAGGGCATGTTCGGCGAAAGCCCGCTGCACGGGCACTGTTTGGATTTCCGCCAATTTCTCCGCGGCCTCGGACATCGTGAGTTGCACGGCGCCTGTATCCTCTGGAGAAGATTGGAGTGGGATCAAATCCATGCCGCAGAGGGGGCATTGGCCTGGATTGGGCTGCTTGATCTGGGGATGCATGGAGCAGGTCCACACCGTTTCCTTCTGTGCCTGGCTGGTTATAGCCCCCTCGCCAGTAGATCCAGGTGAGAACCAAAGTTTGGCTGAGAGAAAACCAGCAAGAAAAACAACTATAAAAAAGGTATACTTATTTTGTACTTTTCGGATCCAAATCGTCATGTTGTTGTGCCTCGATTCAATCTAGTTCTGTGGGTTCTGGGTTTTGGTTATGCAGGTTCCAACCGCGCGGTCCAGATCGGCCAAACGCTGGCCGACCTCTTGCTCGGCACGGGCCAAAGCCTGGCGGCTGACCAGCCAGTCGTTCTGGCTATCCAGGTAGTCAATGTAATCGATGCGGGCCGCTTCAAACTCTTGTTCTGCGACATGGATGCGCTGGGTCACATCAGGGAGGACCGTGCTTTGATACAGATGGATTTCACGAAACGCGGTATCGGCAGCCGTCCAGGCGGTTTTTACGGCCAACTGGATTTGGTTAATCACTTGCTGGAGGGTTTGAGTCTGCGCAGACTGCCGGTCCCCCATTTCCGCCAAAAAAGCTTCTTGGTCCCCAAACCCGGTGTTTAATGGAAGACGTGGAGCGGGATTGAATGCCGGACGCACCGGTTCTGCCCCAACCAGCAAAGCGCTGCGATCCTGAAAATAACTCGCACCCAGGGTTGGTTCTGGCCGGTTCATCGCTTTCGCCATCGCGATCATCTGCTGGGTCCGGGTGACCATCAAGCGCGCCTTTTGGATGGCGGGATTAACCGCCAGGCTTTGGGAAGACAGGGTATCCAGCCCGGCAGCGGGCCACTGGAGGGCTGAGGATCGAAGAGAGCCTATCGGTGCAGTGGGATCACAATCCAACATGGTGTTCAGGCGCGCCTGGCTCACACCGCGCTGCGCTGCCCAGGTCTGCAACTCATTATCCAGTCGGGCCAAGGCAATTCGGGTTTGCAAAAGATCATTGTACGAGGCAGATCCAGCTTCATATCGGCGCGTAATCACTTCGAGCATTTGATGCAATAATTCTCGTTGTTCTTGCGTAATGGTCAGAATTTTTTTTGTATAAATGGATTCATGGAATGCATTCCGCGCTTCCGCGATTTGATCTTGTACCACCATCGCCGCTTCGGTTTTCGCCAAGTGAACATCGGTCTGGATCAAATCCCCCCGCAAACTGGTACTCCCGGGAAAGGGGACTTGCGGCTCGAGCATGGGCCGTTGCTTCTGCATCTCGCCGGTGAGTAAATCGAGCGTCTTGGTGAAGGCGTTGTATTGGCGCAGAATGCCCTCCAAGTACGCCCCCTGCGCATAGCGGTTGCGGCTAGCCTGCCAAGTGTCCAGCGCGGCGCGGACGCCAGGGTTGCGGAGTAGCACCAGCGATACAAACGTCGTTTCATCCACCCCGGCCCCGACGATAGATTCGACCGGTTTTTGGACCAACTCTGGCTGGAGGGTTTGCATCCGTGCCACGAGATGGGGGTAAGATTCTTGGAGCAAGAGATCCAGGCTTGGGGGTTCGGCTTCGGTCTTGCTCTCCCACGATTCCCATGCACCAGTCGTGGGCTGCGGGGGCCCGGCTTGGATTGGAACCAGGGTCGTTGGCCCTGATTCTTCCAGAAACCACGGCCGCTTCTCTTGTCGCCACACCCGTTTTGCTTCCCGGTAGGTGTCCGCCCAGGAAGACTGCAGAGAAGAAAGGACAAGGATTGTAATAATGGGGATCAATATCAGCAGGCATTTCATTGGGATTCTCCCCCCCGGAGTTGCAGGGATCCACCCGCGAGGCGTTCCAGGGCGACCCTTTGTTGAGCGGTATCCACCTGGGCCCGCAACCAAGCCAGATTGAAATTGAGCCAGACACTCTGCACTTCCAGGATTTCCGCGAAACTGCCTCGGCCTGTCCGGTTCCATTCTTCCGCCAGGCGCATCGAACGTTCGGCCTGGGGAAGGAGGTGATCACGGTACAAGATCATCAGCCGCTGCGCGTTTTGATATTGGAAAACGGTTTTGCGTAATTCCACCATGATCGTGTTTTTCACCGCGTCCTGTGTATGGAGGGTGCTGGTTTTCTCTTCATCCGCCATGCGGACTCGCGCTTTATTTTTGGAGAACCACAAGGGGATCGAAAGCCCTCCCATGACCATCACAGGATCTTTCCCGCTGTCAGAGGTGGCCGGACTCATCGCTTCACCGGCGTTGTAATAGTTCACCCCCAAAGAGAAGGAGGGGTAATTCAAACGCCGCGCTAATTTGGCCGATTCCTCCGCCTTGTCCACCATCAACCCGGCAATCTGGATTTCCTGGTTCTGCCATTCCGCGAGTTGATCCAAATCCTCCAGTG
>JAVFAP010000504.1:0-3665 GCA_034002445.1 bacterium
TTTTCAATGACCTCTCTCACCCCTCTTCCATGCCCCAATTCGTGGGAATTCAACTGCTGCTTTTGATCTTATTGGGTTTCTTGATCCTGCTGCAGAGTTGGGGGTTTGGGATGGACGGCTACGCGGATCTCGGTCTGCAATCCATGCGGCTGGGTACGATGATTCTCTTCACCGGTCTGTGGGTGTATGCGGCCCTGTATCTTTTCGTGAAGACACTCTCTCCCCAAACGGCTTCTCGGATTCTCGAAATGGGGGGGATTGGGGCGTTCATTTTCTATATCGGCTACGTCTACCAGCAGCCGCTCTTTGCCGGGATGCCATCCTGTGGCGATCATATTACCCATGTGACCCTGGCGAAACTGACAGAAGTGAATCTCCGAACCTTCCATCAACTCTTTGGCTGGTGCTCGGCGATCGGGCAGGGTATTCCGCTCAATGAGCAATACCCACCCGGCGGAAATTTGTTACTCTTTGCCCTGCGGGCGCTAACGTTCTGGTCGGTCTCCATGGAACGAATCTACGCGCTGACGACATTGGCGGCCTACCTGGGATTTGCGGGCTTGATCTACGCCGTGGTGCGGCGTGAATTCGGGCGTCTGGCTGCCCTGGTCTCTCTCGTCTTCATGGGTTTGGATTCGGGGCAGTCGTTTCTGGGGCTGAACCATTCATTAGAAGGCGGGATGTGGGCCAGCCAGCTGGGTGTCGCGCTTTCGCTGTGGGCTTTTTCGCTCTGTGCCAGGCCGGGTTCGTTTTCCAGCCGCTGGCAGGCGCTAGGCGTGGCTTTGGCCTTGGGGACAGGGATGGTGCTGCACCCATTTACCCTGTTCGTTACCGTGCTTTGGGTGGTTTTACTGATTCTCTTTCAATTTATTTTTCAACGTGGGAAAGAGACGGAGAAAATCTGGACATTCCCCAAGTGGTTTATCGTGGGCCTGGGATTTGGGCTTTCCGCGTTCTATCAACTTCCTTTCACTCTCAGCGGGGAATGGGTGTATCCCTATGGATTCTGGGGGATGTTTCTGCCTGAACCGGGCCGTGAAATTCTTTATGGACAACTGTTCCGCGAGTCCCCTATGGTCTACACCCTCACCGGCATGCTGGCGATCGCCTTGGGCCTTTTTTGCCGACGCCCGTTTTTCTTTGTCCTCTCCATTTTTTGTGGGATCAACATCTTCCTGGCGGTGGATGCGGCCCGCACCTTTTCCACCCTGGGATTCTCCCATCATTTCTTTAACCAAATGCAGGTGTTCCGACTGGTGTGCGTGGCGAAATTGGGTGGTGTGATCCTGGCGTCGGGGATGCTCGGTCTCTTTATCCTTCGCAGCTGGACCTCGCGTCGCTTGCCTTACTGGATCGCCAAAGCTGGACAATGGCTTTTCGCCCCCTCTGGAGGCTGGAGCCAGCAGGGGATGAAGAGCGGCCTCGGCGTTTTCTGTCTGCTTTTCTGGATGACCGCCGCGGCGACGCCGTTCCTCTCCCTGGGCGGACAGGCCGTCTCCGCGTTTTGGAAGCAGTATATCTATCCGCTGCCCAATATGATTTACGCTACCCCGGACTACCCGGCGTTTTGGGAACCGATCCTGGACGCGGTATCACAGATCCCCAAGGAAGACACTGTGGGCGAGGTCGCCCAGTTCTTCACCAATCCACTGCCTGACAGCCGCTTGGGTTTGATCATGGGGCCTTGGCGACCGGTTTATGCCTCCGTCTACCGGGCAATGCCGGTGTATGGACATGGCTATATGCCCGCCATCCTGATGCGCACTCGCATACAGGGATTGGAGGACTGGAAACTGGATTTGTGCCATGTGAAATATCTTTTGGATATCAAAGGGCCAGATAAGCCGATGCCGGAAGGGATGCAAGGGCTTTCGGTGTTCTATCAAAACGAGCAAATCCGTGTGTTTCAACGCGAATCCTGGACCGCGAGTGGATGGATTCTGCATGGGACAGGGGAAGTGCAGCGGCAGCCTCTGGACGATCTGGGCCTTCGTTTCTCCATCCAGAATGCAGAGGGGCCCGCGCTGTTGCGGATTGGGGTATCGAATTACCGAAAATGGAAGGCATTCATGAACGGAACCCCGGTTTCCACGTATTCCCTCCCTGTGCAAGGGGAGCCAGTGGATTCAGAACTTCTCTTGGGGATCCCTGTCGAAAATGGCACCCTGGAGATTGTGTACCAGGATGCCTGGTTTGATATCGCCGGGTGGGTTGTTTCTGGAGTGGCGGCCTTTCTTCTCTTCCTGCTGATCGCCACCCCAGCCTGGCGTTGGCTGGCGCAACGAACGTTTTTGTGGAATGCCGGGATGCGCCGGGGAATGACTTTTCTGCTGGATGGCTCTGCCGTCGTCCTGACCCTCCTCCTTCTCGCAATGGGGCTTATGGGTTCCCCCAACACAAATACGGCGGGGTATATCTATCTGCTGGGTCATAACTTTGCCGACCATGTCGGCCTGCAAGAGCATCGCGCGAATGGTGTCAAGGATATATGCTTTATGCTGGAATTCACCCGGGAAAAGGGCCATGGAGCGATTCAATCGATCCAGGTCATGGCCAAGGGCTCCACGCCAGACGATCCCTTGGATGTGCGCTGGAGGACGAGCAGGGAAGCGGCGTATAAACTGGCAGTCGAGGATCCCTTGGGGAACCGTCTGGACCGGGACGATGGATCCCTGGTGTTGCCTTCCAGCAAACGGCTGCAACTCTTGTTGCTGGCCAATCCGGTCGATATTCACCGGCATCCCAGCACGATGCGCTATACCTGCCAAGTCCAGTATGCCGATGGCACCGTGATGACCTACTGAGAGGGACTGAATCATGATGATCGAACCCAACACCACCATGCATCCCGATTTCGGCACTCGCTCCATCCCCTCTCCCCGGTTTGGAATGATCCAATTGATTCTATTCCTCCTCTGGGGGAGCCTGTCGCTGGCCTTGCAACGCGATACGTCTCTTCCCGGATTGGGATATTCTGGGATTTATACTTTGCTTCTTGTCAGCAAAACTCTCTTCCTCGGTTTGTGGATCTATGCCGGGGTGGTATGGCTGGCGAACCGGTCTACTCGGCTTCTGCTGAATAGTCTCGAAGGCGCGGTATGGCTTCTCTTCGCTGGGCTGGTGCTCTCGATCGGGCTGGGCGTGATGGGGTTTGCCGAGACTATCCCCATGCATCAAGCGCAACGTGCCCTGGGGCAGTGGACCTGGGGCTGGTGGAGCAGCCAAGGCCAGCTGGGGGGATGGACTGCCATCCATGGAACGCTTTTCCCGCTGAACCAGATCAACCCCCCGGCCCCCTCCCTCTGGACCGGCCTGTTTCTGGGCATGGGGTTTGCCCCAAAGACCGGTTATGCCCTCGCGGTGTATGGTGCCTATCTGCTTGCGGTTCTGTTGGTCTATCTGCCCGTCCGGAACCAATTTGGCCGTGGCGCGGCGCTGGGGCTGCTGATGGTCGGGATTGTGGATGCGCAAAACGGGCTGGGATTTTACCGCTTTTTGGTGGAAGGGGACTGGGGCCGAGGCTTGGGATCCGCGCTGCTGCTGTTGGCTTTTTCCACCGCCTGTACCGCGAATTCACCCCGTTCCAACGGGCAGATGCTGGCCATCGCCTTGGGGATCGGCCTTAGCGTGTTGTGCGATCCCATCTTTTTGTTCTTTCACGCCCT
>JAVFAP010000505.1:0-3627 GCA_034002445.1 bacterium
CCCCCGTGCCCATCCCTGCCGCGCAATTCAAAGCCTTGTTCAAGGAGCCAAGCGTATTGCAGAAACTTGGAGCGGAAATCCAAAGCAACAGCGAAGAATCCGGCTACACAGCCCGGAACGCGATCGATGAAAATCCCCAAACCCTCTGGCACACCCGCTGGACCCCAACCCCAGAACCACACCCCCATTTTTTACAGGTGGATTTGAAAGAGCCCCAAACGATCCAGGGCCTGTCCTACCTGCCCCGGCAGGATCAATCCAATGGACGGATCGCCCGCTATGAGGTGCGGATCAGCGCGGATGGTGAAACCTGGAGCGAACCCATCGCATCCGGAGAATGGGCAAACAACGCCGAATGGAAAACCGTTCAACTCGCCGAACCTGTGCAGGCCCGTTGGATCCGACTCGTCGCGCTGACAGAAGTCAACGGGCAGCCCTTCGCCTCGGCAGCTGAAATTGAAATCCTGACCCCTGCCCCCAAGGAATAAGGGGCGGGCACTCCCGTTGATTTTTCTTTTTGTATTTTGGATAATTGAAGAATCAACTTTATATTATCGTGATATGTAAGCATGATGAAAAAGATTGGAACGCCTCAATTTTCAAATGAACAAGATTTGGAACGCGCTCTTTCCACTCCTCCCCCCGCAGTGGTGGAATCGCTCAGTCGCCTCCAGGGAGATCTTCTGATCCTGGGAGCGGGTGGGAAAATGGGGCCCACCTTGGCCATGATGGCCAAGAGGGCATTGGATGAGGCTGGCTGCAACAACCAGGTCATCGCTGTCTCGCGCTTCTCGGACGCGTCGGCTGCCAAGTCTCTTCAAAAGGCGGGTGTCAAAATCATTCAGGCCAATCTGCTTGATCGAAATGCCATCGGCAATCTGCCTGACGCACCGAATATCGTATTCATGGCGGGGCAGAAATTCGGTTCCCGCGAAGGGTTTGATCTCACCTGGGCGATCAACACCTACGTGCCCTGCCTGGCCGCGGAACGGTTTGCGCAATCCCGCTTCGTTGCCTTTTCCACCGGGAACGTGTACTCGTTTGTCCCTGTCACCAGCCGAGGCAGCGTGGAAACCGATGCGGTCCAGCCGATTGGAGAATACGCGCAATCGTGTGTGGGGCGAGAACGCCTGCTGCACTATTTTTCGTCCCATCACCACACCCCCATGACCATTTTTCGCTTGAATTACGCGGTCGAAATGCGCTATGGCGTCATCCTCGATATAGCGCAGCGCGTGCTCAGCAAAAGCGAAATCAACCTGTCAATGGGCTACGTCAATGTGATCTGGCAGGGTGACGCCAACGCCTACGCCCTGCAAGCCTTCGCGCTCTGCCAAAGCCCCCCCTGTATTTTAAATTGCACCGGGTCAGAGGTTCTCTCTGTACGAACCCTGGCGGAACAGTTCGGCGCCCGCTTTCATAAACGACCGCGGTTTTCAGGCAAAGAAAACCCCACCGCCTTGCTGAGTGACTCCAGCCGGTGCACCCAACTTTTGGGGCCACCTCAAGTTGGGATTGAAGAGATCCTCGATTGGACAGCCGACTGGCTGCAACGCGACCAGCCGGTATGGAACAAGCCCACCCAGTTCGAAAAACGCGATGGGGTGTTTTCATGAGCGGGTATCCCTCCGTTTCTCCAATCCTCCACCGACATTTGCTGCGCGGCCAGGTGATTCCCGCCCATCCCCTGGCCCTGGACAACCAGCGCCGCCTAGATGAGCGCTGCCAGCGGGCGTTAACCCGCTACTACCTGGACAGCGGCGCGGGCGGAGTCGCGGTTGGCGTCCATACCACCCAGTTTGCCATCCGCCAGCCTGAAGTGGGTTTGCTGGAACCGATCCTGCGCTTGGCGCGGGACACCATCAATGCCTACGAACAACGGCACCCCGACCGTGTCATCATGCGGATCGCCGGCATCTGCGGGGATACCCGCCAAGCCGTGGCCGAAGCCGAACAGGCGCGCTCTCTCGGCTACCACATGGGCCTGCTGAGCCTGGGCGCCCTGCGGAACGCGGAGCGGGACCACCTGATCCAGCATGCCCATACAGTCGCCAAGACCATCCCCCTGATGGGCTTTTACCTTCAACCCTCGGTGGGCGGGCGGATTCTGGATTATGATTTCTGGTGTCGTTTTTGTGAAATTCCCAACCTCGCCGCCATCAAGATCGCGCCGTTTAACCGGTATCAAACCCTGGATGTGGTGCGGGCGGTAGCGGCAGCCAGCCGCGAGGATGAGATCGCGCTGTACACGGGCAACGATGATAACATCGTCTTCGATCTTCTCTCCCGCTTTGAGGTCTCCTGTAATGGGCAGGTTAAAACGCTGCGGATTGTGGGCGGCCTCTTGGGACACTGGGCATTTTGGACCCGCCGCGCGGTGGAACTGCTGCAAAACATCCAAGCCCTGGTTCAAGCACAACCCATCCCGGAGCATCTAACCGCCTTGGCCTGGCAAATCACCGATGCCAATGCCGCCACGTTCGATCCCAGTCACCAGTTCGCGGGCTGTATCGCGGGGATCCATGAGATTCTCTTCCGTCAGGGCTTGCTACGGCATACGGGCTGCCTGAATCCTGCTGAAACCTTGTCCCCCGGCCAGGCGGAAGAAATCACCCGCGTGATCAAAGCCTACCCCCATCTCACCGACGACGCGTTTGTAAAAGAAAATCTGGATCGCTGGTTTCTGGATTGAAACGGGATACAATGATCCCCAAAAAAGCAGGAAGAGCGATCATGCCAGCCCCTATCCAAGCCCTTGTGGAGCAAATCACGCCCTCCGTCATCCATTGGCGGAGGGATTTTCACCGCTATCCGGAACTCTCCAACCGCGAAGAGCAAACCGGGATGAAACTGGTGGCCGCGCTGAAAGAGATGGGAATCGAAGAGTTGCAATACCCCATCGCCCAACACGGAGTCACCGCGCTGATCCACGGCCAGGGGGAAGGCCCCTGCATCGCCTTGCGGGCGGATATGGACGCCTTGCCGGTCGAAGAGCAAACCGGCCTGCCCTTCGCCTCTTGTCATCCCGGCGTGATGCACGCCTGCGGGCATGACTGCCACATGGCGGTGGTTTTGGGCGCGGCGTTCGTGCTGCAACAGATCAAGGACACCTTCCCCGGCACCATCAAGATTCTATTTCAGCCCTGCGAGGAGGGCGCGCCACCGGGAGAGATCGGTGGGGCCCGCCTGTGCATACGCGATGGCGTCCTGCAAGATCCTCTCGTCCAAACCATCTTCGGCCTGCATATCAATCCCCTGCTGGAGTGCGGCCGACTCTCCTACTACCCTGGCGGGTACGCCGCCGCCGTCGATCAGTTCGAAATCACCGTTCAAGGCAAGCAAACCCACGCGGCCTTCCCCTGGGAAGGGCGGGATCCGGTCGTGGCCGCCGCCGCCATCGTGATGGCGGTGCAAACCCTGGTCAGCCGCCTGGTCGATGCCCGCGACAGCGCGGTTTTATCGATCGGCAAAATCAGCGGGGGTAGCCGCTGGAACATCATCCCCGATACCGTCACTCTGACCGGCACCATTCGTACCCATAAACCAGCCGAGCGCGAAGCAATCCTCCAAGATTTCCAGCACATCGTCCATCATACCGACGAAAGCCATCACACCACCGCGACTATA
>JAVFAP010000506.1:0-3623 GCA_034002445.1 bacterium
GATAGTATCAAGTTTCAATATCTTGGCAAGATTTTGGGGATTTGTCACCCGACAGGCTATCCCTTATACCTTGGAATTTCCCATCTCTTCTCCAAACTCCCCATTTCGACCCTGGCGTTTCGGGCGAATTTTCTCAGTTATTTTTTCGCCCTTTTGGCGCTGGGTTTGTTTTACGGGCTGGCTTGTCGTCTCTCCAAGCGCCCGGTGCTCGCGGCCGCCTTGACGATGTTTTGGGGACTGAGCCCGGCGTTTTGGCTGCATGCCTGTGTCGCGGAAGTGTATTCACTCCACTGTTTTTTGTTCCTTCTAGTGCTGTGGGCAGTCTTTTGGTGGGATGAAAATCCGTGTGATTCCCGCGTGGTGTGGGTGCTGGCCGCCGTGGGCCTGAGCCTGCTGCACCATCTGCTGACGGTGACGGTTCTGCCTGCCATTGCCTATTGGGGCTGGGAACGGCGGCGTGTGTTTAAAAACAAGACGCTGCTATGGGGCGCGCTGGGTGGCGTCTTGGCGTGTATCTGGCTGGTGCATGGCCTTTACTATCTGCGGATCGGGTCGCAGCCCCTGTACATGGATTCAGCCGTGAATGGAATCGCAGGGTACTTGAGTTACATCCGCGGCGGGGATTTTCAGAGTCAACTTTTTGTCACCCTCTCTCCGTACACCCTCGTTCGGCGTATGCTGGGATTTGGAAACAATCTGCGCCGAGAATGGTTTACCGTGTTCTTTTTCTTCGCGGTCTTCGGGTATGGCTGGGCGCTCTGGACAAAGGACCGCCGGGGGCTGTTTCTCACCCTTGTGTTCGCGGCGTGGTTTGTGCTGTGTTCTCAATACCAAATCACCGATATATCCCAATACTACATGCATGGAACCTTGGTGACGGGCTTATTGCTTGCGGTGGTGTTTCAGCGGCAAGACGGAGAACAACCGACGGGAATGCGTTGGGGCGGGGTTGCCCTCGCCTTGGTTTGTGCCATCTCCGGGCTGATTAGTGCTACTTGTATCCCCCAGGAACTTGTTGACTACAAACGTTTTGAACCGGATGTCATGGAGGATGTCCTGAAGCAAGCCCCTCCCGGGGCTCTCTTGGTTCCCCAGTACTATCGCTTTGAGCAATTGCTTAACTACTACAGCACTGTACATAATGATTGGGATCAGGACACGCTGCTGTTTATGCTGCATGAAAAAGAAATCCACGCCTATTTGAAGGAAGGCAAACCCCTGGAAGGGCGAGGCAAGGTGATCCAGCCGGGGCACCCGGTGTATGTCTTCACTTTTCTGGATCGCTTTGATCCTGCGGTGTTTCAATTGACCCCCCTGCCGATTCCTCCCGCCTCGCGCCTGGCGGAAACGCTGACGGACCGCTTTGCCCAATGGCCGGTTGGCAGTTTGGTTGCGGTGGTATCGAACAATCAGGGCGGCGACGCGTTGACAGCCGAGGCGTGCGCGGCGTTGACGAAACTGGGGGCACAGGGATTGACTCCTGGCGCTCTCCGTCAGTTTACGGGGGTGTTCTGCTTGACCGCGCCGGGCGAAGGGCAGGGCAAATCGCGGCTGGGGGTGCGTCTCAGTGTCTGTGGCGTGGAGGCCGGGGATTGGATGAATGGCCGCCAGGTCCCCGTGCGGATCGTGTGCTCCAGCCTAGTGCGCGAAGGCGGCGCCGAGTCGTATATCGAGGTGGATGGCGAACGCTATGTCCCCAACCGCTATGGTCTCAGCTTTGTAGTGATTGACGGAGAAGATGGATCCATTTTGCAAGAGATCACCGTTGACACCGCCACCTCCTCTTCTGTGTGGCCATACGGGCTGGTTCGGGTGGAATGATAAAACTACTAAAAAAACCTTGTATTGGTCCGCCGAGGGGACATACTTGAGTAAACTCGGATTGATTCAGTTGATCCTTTGATTTATGGAGAGGAAACATGATGAATATCTTGCACAGGGGTATCCGTCTTGCCTGGATGAGTTGTTTGGTCTTGCTGTTGTGGGATAGCGCCAATGCCCAGCCCCAGGGGGAGCGATGGTTTCGCTTGCCCAATCTACCCAATGGACGCGACGCGGGTGGGGTGTTGGGCGAAAAGGGGTATATCCCCCGGGGGATTCTGTACCGCTCCAATCAGCCTCTCTACTTGACGCTGGATGAATGCGCGTTTTTCCAGCAGCGGCAAGTGCGGACGGTGGTGGATTTCCGCTATGAAGCACAGCGGGTGGCGGCGCCGATTGCCCCCTGCCTGGCTGCGCAGGTTACTTACGTGCCTGTGGGGATCTGGAGTGACGCCGATTTTGCCGTTGGTTTGACGCTGCAAGAGTTATATCTGATGGCAGTGAATACCTACGCCGCCTCTTTTCAAACGATGTTTGAAATCTTGGCCGAGCCGCGAAATCTGCCCGTCCTCATTCACTGTGTCGCGGGGAAGGACCGCACGGGGATGGCGGTCGCGTTGATTTATTTGCTGGCAGGGGTTCCCCAGGAGGAGGTCATGGCGGAGTACCTGCGCTCCAACGAAGTGGGCTTTGGAGTGGATTCATCCTGGCTGCAAGCCGTGCTTGACGCGGTGGCGAGGGAGGGCGGGATCGAAGCGTTTCTTGCCGCGCGCGGGGTGTCTCCCGCGTTGCAAGCCGCTGTCCAGGCGAGTTTGCTGGAAACCCCATCCCACGCATCAGTGTGGGCTGCATATTGAGAGGAGAGACCACAATCCGCCCCGGACGGCCCCTAGGCCGCCCGGAGCGTTTTTATCTCTGATGTACGGCAATCACTTGATAGTGGAATACAGGCGCAAGGTACTCTTGGGATTTTCCACTTCGTCCAGATCGTCGCTGCGGAGGTCGGCTTCGTAGAAATCCTGGCTATTGGGGAGAAGCATCTCGAATTGATGGGTGAGATCGATCTCCACCTGCCCCGAGAGGGTTTCCAACTCCAGCACATGGCCCCCGCCCCGGAGATCGTGAGTCAGGAAATGAAAATGATACCCTGGCACGTTGATTCCCTCGACAAATTGCGGAGCACGCAAGGCGACCAAGGTGCCCTGGATGGAGTTGAACTCGAACTCCGGCTGGGTTTTGACGATTTCTGAGAGAATGGGGTAGGGTTTGTTCTCTTGCTTGGGGACGCTGCGGGTTTTGACATAGGCAAAGGTTCCCGTGATTTTGATCGCATAAAAGATGTTGGGGCTGGGCAGGAGAAGATCCAGGGCTTGCTGCAATTCAGGCAGACTCATTCCCGCGGGAAGGGCGCCGCTGAGGTCGGGTTCGAAAAACGTGACGGCGGCGAAGGGCGTGGTTTGCTCGCCAGGGAGTTGGTGCACCGCGCCATCGGCGGTGACATGATAGGCAACGCCATCCAGGACGATCAGTTCGCCATCTAGCTGATCGACTGTCCCAAGGCCAAAGTCCCCATGGCGCAATAGATCAGTGAAGGTGGTTTCTCCATCATAAAGACCAATCAACAAGGCGTTTATTGTCGAAACCTGGTATAGGCTCTCTCGGGATTGGGCCCAAACAGGAGTTTGGGTGAGAAGAAGGCAGAGGGTGAATGTGCCGACCCAGCGAAATGTTCGATTCATGAGAAATTCCTATCAGAAAAAGGGGATTTGGAATATCTCATCTTAGTGGATTCTCTGAAAGGA
>JAVFAP010000507.1:0-3620 GCA_034002445.1 bacterium
TCGGAGATACTGTGCGCGTCTTTCCCTACAGGGATGATGTAGCGGTTGTCGATGCGGAGGGTCAGACGGTGGATCTGCCCTGGACGCACCCACTTGCTTAGGTTATAGCGGTGAGGTACGGCGAGACTGTCCTGGCTCCCGAGTTTATTCTGGTCGATCCAAAGGGTTGTTTGCCAATGGGGGCGCTCCAGGGTGAAGAGAATTTGTTGATTCGCCCATTCCTCGGGGATGGCGATATCGCGTTGATACCAGGCGGGCCCGGAATAGTGGCGTTCGGGGGTCAGCCAGAAGGGGCATCGAAAGGGGGTGCCATGGATGGCGTCGGCAAAGCGGGGATCGGACAGGAGGGTCATGCCGATGCCGCTGGTCCACTCGGTTGTGGCGCTGGGGATGTCGCCAAAGCCTTGCTCTTGCAGCGAGCCCGGTAGGCGGAGGCTTTCCGGCAGAATTTGGTTATACCAGCGGTCGGTGATGCCTGCGTTGAGGGGATCGATCGCGAACCCCCATTGCCCGGACAGATCCAGCGTGTCCGCCGCGCTATGCAGCATGGATAAAGAAAAGAGAAAACAGAAAAACAGTTTCATCCCAAAGGTCTCCCTGGTTCAAGATCAAGTTGATGCCATACGTGGGTACACGACCTTTGGAATATACCATACATCGAGAGGGGGGGCTATGGATGGAAAAGGGAGAGGGATGGGCGAATCATCATTTGCCCATCCCCAAAAAAACTTTGTCGATTAGAATTTTAGAAAATATGCTTTACCCGGTTTGCCATGAATAGAGATTCTCGACCGGGACTGGGGGCTTGGGCATGACATAGGGGCCTTCGGGGATGATCAGTATCTTGGCGTTGCGACCGTGGTGCTGCAAAGCTTGCTCGATCCCCGCCTCAACCGAGGGGATGGGGGTGACCAGGCAGGCCCGCAGTTCTTCATCAGAAATGCCCTCGGTATAGTATAGCAGTTCGCAGCGGTGCAGGCCATTGACCAGTTCCTGGATCATCCATTGATCCTTGGCGATATAGTTGGGGCCCATGGTGAGGTCGTAGAACTGCATGGGTTTTTCCAGGCGGTGCAGCAGTTCGGTGAATTCCGGGCTGCCCACGCCTTCTTCGTTTTGCGTGGCCAGAATCACGGTTCCGCCTTCCTTTACGGCGTCCAAGGCGCCGACAAAGCCCTTGATGCTTTGGTACATGGTTTTATCCAAGGGGTATCCGCCGCCGCAGGTCACGACGATATCGTATTGCTGTTCCACCGGGACCAGGGTGCAGCGCTCCACCTGGGTGCAAGCGGCTTGATGCGCGGCTTCCAGATCGCCGCAAAAAATCCCGGTGATTTGGCGTTTCTCATCCAAGGTGACATTGGCGATAAAATCCACCCCCACCTTGCGCGCGATCTTCACGGCGGCTTCATGAAATGGATTCCCCTGAAGGCGGCCGTTGCAGGTTTCGTTGCGCTGAATCATGCGGTAGCCATGCATGAATTTCATCGTCTCCAGCGAAGAAATGCCGGGCAGAATGGCCTTGCGGCCCCCGGAATAGCCTGCCATCAAGTGGAGTTCCACAAGACCGGTCAGAATTTTCAGATCGGCTTCGAGAAAGAATTTGTTGACGTAGACGGGGATCCCGTCGTCAATGGTGCCCAGATAATCGCATGCTTTCGGATCTTCCGAAAAATGGTTTTCGACCCGGTACGACCGTGCGATGTCTTCCCCGACCAATTCGATGAGTTCATCCCCCAGGTTGGGGCGGTGAATGCCGGTGGCGATCAGGATGGTGATTTTTTCGCGGGGTATGCCAGCCGCTTCGATGGTTTGCAGGATGGGCGGCAGCAAAAGCCGATTGGGCACGGGCCGGGTGATATCGGAGATGACGATCACGGCGGACGAGCGCCCTTGGGCGATCTCGCGCAGCGGACGGCTGGCGATGGGAGTCTGCAATGCCTGAGCGATCGCGTCCTGGGGATTCTCCACGGGGTGGGCCTGGATCATGTGGACAATCCCACCCACGTTGGAATCCGGGATACGGACGGGTAAACCGGTTTTACCGTATGCTAGTTTAAGTTCCATAATATGCCTCTTCCATGTGATACGATAGAGTAAACGTTTTCGATTATTTTTTCAAAAGCCCGAAGGGTTTTTTCTTTGGTTCCTCTGCTGGGATAACATCGTTTGTATTTTTGATAGAAAAATCTGCCTTATCCCAGCGGGAAAATCCAGGCGGTTACATAGGCCAGGAAGAGTACCCAGAAATAGCCGGAGACGGCGATGATGGTGAGGAGGGCGGTCCACACCTTGAGGGTGTCTTTTTCGGAAATTCCCGCCATTTGTCCCACGATCCAAAATCCGCTGTCGTTCATCCAGGAAGTGGTGGTGGCTCCGAAGCCGATCATGGGTACGAGCAGGATAGGGTGAAAATTCGGTTCCATGGTTGCCAGCGCTGGTGCGATGATGCTGGCGGTGGTCATCATGGCCACCGTTGCCGAGCCTTGGGCGATACGGATGAGGGCGGCGGTCAAAAATGACAGGGTGAGTAATGAAATGCCCAGGGTGGCGGCCCATTGTTGAATGACTTCGCCTACTTGCGCGGCCGCCAGGGTCGCGCCGAAAGCCCCACCCGCGCAGGTGATGAAGGCGATCATGGCGCCACTGAGGATGGCAGGTTCTAACTTCTTGAATGTTTCGCGGAAATTATACTGGTTTTGGGACATCACCAAGCCCGCCGCCAGGAAGGCGCCCAACATGAACACCAGGTTTTTATCCCCCAGCCATTTGGCGTAATTCAATAGGGATTGAGTGGCTTCTGGGGAGAGGGTCGCAAAGCTCCCCGCTTTGACAAGGAACGGAATGCTGGTTGATATGGCGATCATAAAGACCGGTAGCAGGATAGGGGAAAGGGAGAAAAAGAGGCCCGGCAGTTCGCTGGTGGGTTTGGCGGCCATGATCTCCAAATCTTTCTGGGAAACACCCATGACATCCTGGGGATGCAAGTCCAGGCGGCGATTGATGTATTGCCCATAGAAGATCCCCCCCACGATGGCGGGGACGATACCGGCGATAATCCCAACGACCATGGTCATGCCGAGCGACATCCCCAGTTGTTCCGCGACGATGATGGGGCCGGGGGTGGGAGGCACCAGGGCGTGGGTGATCGCGCCGCCGGCGGCAGTGGCGCAGATGAGAAGGGCGTAATCCCGCTTGCGCCGGGCATAGATGGCGCGCGCCAGAGGGGCCAGTAGATAGAAGACGGTATCGAAGAAGACGGGGATGGAAAGAATATACCCGCTGGTGAGAAGGGAATAATGCTGCCGTTCTTCGCCAAACAACCGGCACAAGGTTCGGACAATCCGGTCTGCCGCGCCGCTATCCATCATGCACTTGCCGATGATAGCGGCCATGGCCAGTAAAATGCCAATCTGTCCCATGACAGTACCGAAATTCGCGGTGACCAGCGAAACGGATTCCACCAAGGGAATTCGATCGGAACACGCCGCCACCGCCAGCGCCGCGGTAATCAGTGCCAAAAAGGCGGGGAAGCGAAAGTACAGCACAAAAACCAGGATCAAACTCACACCAAGCACGAGGCAGCCAAGAGGGCCAATCATAGGATCACCTGCCGTTCA
>JAVFAP010000508.1:0-3608 GCA_034002445.1 bacterium
TCAACCCTGTCCAAAACCATTTCATTCCATAATTTACATCATTACAGATCACATTTCTATCAGTGAATTTACCATTTTTTGTGGTTAAATTTACCACCCCCACTTTCTAAAGTGAACCAGAGTTCTTGGTTTCGTGTTATTTCACTGTGGTTACCCAGGCCGGGATTCAAACCTGAATTTTATAAATAGATGGAGTATGAGAATGCGGAGAAGAATAAGAAGAGGGGAAAACGGGCTGGATATCGCGAATGAATTAAGAACCAAAAAGGGGGGGGGCGTTGCCCCCCCCCTGGATGTTCTACAGCATTTGGTAAATCTGCCACAGCCGGGCGGTGATGAAGCAGATGGAAAACCCCATCCCCAAGGGGATGAGCGTGGCCAAGGCCGCCCATTTGACACTGTTGGTTTCTTTATAAATCGTGTAGATGGTGGTGGAACAGGGATTGTGCAGCAAACTGAAGAGCATCAGGTTGATCGCCGTCAGCAGGGTCCAGCCCCCGGTCACCAGCAATTGATGAGTGGCTTGGTTGGAGTCCAACTCGAACATCACCCCCGCCCCCGCGCCGACATCCGTCGCGCCGGTGGTGAGGACGGTGAGCATCAGGATGGTGGGGAGCACGATCTCGTTCGCGGGGATCGCGACAATGTACGCCAGCAAAATCACACCGTTCAAGCCAAGATACAGCCCGACGGGGTTCATCCCGTTCACCAGCCACTGCGCCAGCGAGCCCTCGCCCATGGGGATATTGCAGATTAGCCAGATCACCGCCCCCGCGGGCAGCGCGAACACGACCGCCCGCCACAGCACCACCAGGGTGCGGTCAATCAGCGAAGTATACAGGGTCTGCAAAAACCGGGGCGGCCGGTAAGGCGGCAGCTCCATGCTGTAGGTCGAAACCTCCCCCCGCAGGACGGAATGGGAAAGCGACCACGACACGATGAAACTGAAGAAGATCCCCAGCAGCGCGATAAACAATACCGCGCTGGCCGAGACAATCCCCGCCAGATGGGCCGGGGCGAGCGCGCCTAGGAAGATCGAGGCGATTAAAATTTGCGTGGGCCAGCGCCCGTTACACAACGAAAAGTTGTTGGTCAATATGGCGATCAGCCGTTCCCGTGGGCTGTCGATGATGCGCGTCGCCACCACCCCCGCCGCGTTGCAGCCGAATCCCATGCTCATGGTCAGCGCCTGCTTTCCATGCGCGCCCACGCGTTTAAAGATCGGGTCCAGGTTGAAGGCGACGCGGGGCAGGTAGCCAAAATCTTCCAGCAGGGTGAAGAGGGGAAAGAAAATCGCCATCGGCGGCAGCATCACGCTCACCACCCAGGCGGTGGAGAGATACACTCCATCCAGCAAAAAGCCATCCAGCCACCAGGGGAAATGCAGGGCGGCGGCCCCTTGTTTTAACCAAGGGTGAATGGTGTCCACCAGCAGTGTGGCCAGCAGACTGGAGGGGACATTCGCCCCCGTGATCGTCAGCCAGAGCACAATCGCCAGCAGCAAAAACATGATGGGGAACCCGGTCCAGCGGCTGGTCACTAGGCGGTCGATCAGTCGGTCCCAGTCAAAGCGGGGTTTCTCGTCGCCCCGGGTTACCGCCCGGCCCGCGATGCGTGCCGCGTCTTCATACAAGGTTTCCATCAGCGAATCATGGAACTCCGGCCCCAGTTCGCGCCGCATGGCGGTGGCTTTATTCAACAGGGTTTCAATTTGTGGTTTGTTGGTCATGGATGCCCCTCCCTTAATCCAGATCCACGGGCTGGCCCTTGCTCAAATCGCCAAGTTCTCCCGTTTCGATCGCTTCGATGACGCGCGCGTCCCCTTCCAGCAGGCGCAGCGCGACCCAGCGGGCGTTGGGCAAGCCGGGGAACGACGCCTCGAGTTCTTGCACCAAATCCTGCACTGCGGTTTGCATGAATTGTTTCTCGCTTGGCATCCGGTGCGGGCGGCACACATACTCGCCGGTGGCCACATCGAAAATCGCGTTGAGCAGCTGGGGGATGCCCTCGTACTGCCGCGCCGCTGTCGGAATCACCGGGATCCCCAGATCGCGCGAGAGCATCCGGGCGTCGACATGAATCTTGTGCCGCCGTGCCTCGTCCATCAGGTTCAGGCACAGCACGGCGCGGTCGGTGATCTCCAGGATTTGCAGCGCCAGGTTGAGGTTGCGTTCCAGCCGGGTGGCGTCAACGACAATCGCCGTAACATCCGGTTGCCCGAAGAGGATGAAATCGCGCGCGATTTCTTCATCCAAACTGGAAGAGAGCAGGGAATAGGTCCCTGGCAGATCGACCAGTTTGAACTGCTTGCCGCTGTATTCAAATCCGCCCTCGGCGCGGGCGACGGTCTTGCCTGGCCAGTTCCCTGTATGCTGCCGCAGGCCGGTCAAACTGTTGAACACGGTGCTTTTGCCTGTGTTCGGGTTCCCCGCCAGGGCGATGAGGTAATCCCAGCGCTCCATATTCACCCCCAGGCGCACCAGTTTGGTATTACGGTTGGCCGGGCAGACTTCACAAGCGGATGTGGCGTGGGTGGCTTCGTTCATGATGCAGCTGCCTCCTGCGGTGTGATGTATATTTGGTTGGCTTGTTCCTTCCGTAACGCCACCAAGGTGCCACGCACCCGGTAGGCGACCGGATCCCGCCCAATGGCGTGTAACTCGGGGACGATATGGGTGCCGGGCACGATGCCGAAATCCATCAGGCGGCGGCGTTCCAGGCCCCGGCAGGTGGGCGCGATGCGCAGCACCGTCGCGCTTTCGCCCGGCGCCAGGCTGGCCAGGGTTTTATAGCCTTCGGCGACATCGATCGGGGGCTTTTCTTCCAGCGCCTGGGCGCTGATCATCTTCGCCAGGCCGGTTGAGAAGGTGTACTCGTTCCCCTCGGCCCAAAAGCGGATTTTCTCCGGCGTCTTCTCGATGATCTGGATCCGCATCCCCGCTGCCAGGCCCTCTGCCGCGATCTGCTGGTACGAGTCGGACGGTTCGTCTTCGATATGGCAGATATCCGCCACATCCCCCACTTGCAGCAGGGAGATGGGCTCACACGCCTGCGGCTGATACTCTCCGCTGGCGGTCGGGATAGGGTCGCCGTGCGGATCAAACAGCGGATTGCCCAGCGATTTGGCCAGCGCCTCGATCTCGTCTGGGCTCATGCTGTGTTCCCGCCGCTCGGCTTCCTTATGCCAATCCTTCTCCGCCACCCCCGTTTTTTCCGATAGATACTGCTCCCATAAGCGGTGGGCGCGAATAATGCGCAGGGCGTAATCCCGCCCTTCTGGAGTCAAACGTAATACTCCATCCTCCTTCTCCCCTAGTTTTTTCTTCTTGATCTGCGCTACAATCCGCTCGGCTTTGGAGGGGGATAGATTCAAATGCGCCGCGATGGTCTTGATCTCCGCGGGCTTTTGGGCGAATTCATCTTCAAACGCGTGTTTCAACACGTCTTCGATCAACACCCGCTCGGTAATGAGAACCATCCGTTTCCATTGCCACAATTTGCCCCGGTCGGGCCACAGCAAAAACCAGAGCAACGCCAGCGCGACGAAGAAGAGAAATAAAGCAAGCAGTGGATGCAGCATGAGCCTCTCCCTGCAAGGGGGCTTTCCC
>JAVFAP010000509.1:0-3607 GCA_034002445.1 bacterium
CAAACCGCGATTTTTTACCCCCTGGGACTCTGGGGGCTGGTCTACTGGTACCTAATGTACCCGATTCATTTCTTTTTGTTTGGAGGCATGCTGAAGCGCATTTCGCGCGCGGCAGTGGATTCGCCGCCCCAGGCGGTTGTAGAGTAGTATTGTAACGCCCGATGGTGTAGGATGGCCGTATCATAATCCATTTCCATTGGAGGTCCGGATGATGAAGCGACGTTTTTTACCCATCGGGTTGGCGGTAGCCATGGCGGGGCTTTTGTTTGTGGTGTATGGCCAATCGGAAAGTTCCAAGCCGGAAGAGCGGGTGATGCGGATTGAAAAACTCAAACCGTCGGACACGCGGCTGTTTCCCCAGATTTTGGGAGATAAAAAGATCAAGAGTGGCGGGCTGTATGTCTTTAAGCCGGGCGAAACGGCCCATCCCGAACCTCGCCATGTCCACGATGTGGACGAGGTGTTTATTTTTGTGCAGGGCCGGGGGGTCTTGCCGATCGATGGAGTGGAATACCCGGTGAAGACGGGGGATGTGGTGATTGTCAAAGGGGGAGAAGATCATCACACCCGCAGTTCAGTCGAGGATCCCCTGGTCGCGGCATGGTACATTATGGAAGAATAAAAAAAAGCCGGGTTCAAGTCCCGGCTTTTTTGCTCTGGGTTTGCCTGGTTAATTCGCAAGTTCGTTTCGGATGATTTGCACCATCTGGTTAAACTCGGATTCAGAGAATCCTGCCGAAGCCCATTTGATTTTGCCATCCTTGCCGATGACGTAATTGCGAGGAATGTATTGGGTAGCAAACGTGTCGTAAAGCGTGGCATCGGGATCGGCGGCAATGGGGAAGGTGTACCCTTTCTCTTGCTGGAATTTCTGTAGTTCTTCCACGGTATGGCCGCGACCGGATACGACCAGGGTGAAGGCGGAGTCGGTGATCTTTTCATGGATTTCCGACTGAATCAGGGGCAGTTCCTTTTTGCATGGGGGGCACCAGGTGGCGAAGAAGGTCAGAAGAATCACTTGGCCTTGCAGGCTGTCACTGTCTACTACTGTTCCATCCAGCAAGGTGTAAGAAAAGGTGGGAGCCACATCATTGACGTTGACTTTGGATTCTTCTTCGGGTGGTGCTACCGGGGCACAAGCCCAACTGAGGACTATAGCCAAACCGAGGAGGAGCGAGAGAGAATGCTTCATCGAGTTTCCTTTCTGGGATAGCGGTTCTGGAATTTTTGGCTGCCTTGGAGCATCATTATATTGTATGATACCTCAAAAAAATGCAAACCGGGCCTGGCATGCCTTGAATGGGTTGTAAGGTGTGTCCGGGAGCGAGGCCCTGTACCAATGGAGATAGGTATGCAGACCAGACGTGAGATGATCAAAACCATGGCATTGAGCGCAGCCGCCCTCGCTGCACCGCGAGGGGGGAATGCTTCCGAATCTGGCAAAAAGCCTAATATTATCTTAATCTTGGCAGATGATATGGGCTGGTCCGACCTGGGCTGCTATGGCAGTGAAATTGCCACGCCCAATCTGGACCGCCTGGCCGCTGGCGGTGTGCGATTCACCCGGATGCACAACACCGCCAAGTGTTTTCCCTCCCGCGCTTGTTTGCTGACGGGGCTCTATGCACAGCAGTGTGGCATGGATAAAGAACCCGGCAAGATTACCCATGCTGTTACCTTGGGCGAAGTGTTGCGTGCCGCAGGCTACCGTACCCTGATGGCGGGCAAGCACCATGGCACCGAGAATCCCTTCGACCGGGGATTTGACCGCTACTATGGCTTGCGGGATGGCTGCTGCAATTATTTTAATCCAGGCTTGCCGCGTCCAGGCGAAGGGCAACCGGCGCAAAAACGCAATGACCGGGTCTGGTGTATCGATGGCGAGACCTACTCCCCCTATACCCCGCTGGAGCCGGATTTTTACACCACCGACGCGTTTACCCAAAAGGCGATCCAGTTTTTGGAGGAAGGGCAGAATGAGGACAAGCCTTTTTTCCTCTACCTCGCTTATACAGCCCCGCACGATCCGCTGATGGCCTGGCCGGAGGATATCGCCAAGTACAGAGAAACCTACAAAGTTGGCTATGAGGCGATCCGCAACGCCCGCTATGAACGGCAGCGAAAAATGGGGCTGATCGATCAATTCTACCGGCTCTCCGAGCCCACCCATGCGCCCTGGAATTCTCTCTCGCCCGAAAAACAGGCGGAGGAAGCGGAAAAAATGGCGGTCTATGCTGCGATGATTGACCGGATGGACCAAAATATTGGCCGCCTTCTTGCCCAATTGGACGCGATGGGGGAGATGGAAAACACGTTGATTTTATTCGCTTCCGATAACGGCTGCTCGGCGGAGATGGTCACCAAGGGGTATTCGGTCCCAGGCAGCGGGCCCATCGGCTCCATGACCCGCTGGACATCCTTGGGTAAGGATTGGGCGAATGTCAGCAATGTGCCTTTCCGTTTTTATAAAAACTACAGCCATGAGGGCGGCATCTGCACGCCGATGATCGCTCACTGGCCAGAACGAATCCGGCAAGGTGGACGGATCAGCGAGCGCATGGGGCATTTCATCGACGTGATGCCCACTTTTCTGGAGGTGGCGGGGGCCGCCTATCCATCCGAATTTCAGGACGAGCCAGTGCATCCCTTTGAGGGCGAAAGTTTTGTCCCGGTTCTCGATGGCCAGGACACCCCGCGCAAAACACCCCTATTTTGGCAGTGGGCCAAGGGCAAGGCGGTGTTCTACGACAAATATAAACTTGTTTCGTGGCAGAACGAGATTGAACTGTACGATATGGAAAACGATAAAACCGAAACCTGGAACCTGGCCCCTGGCCTGCCGGAAATCGTGTCGGGATTACAAAGCCAGTATCAAGAATGGTGGGAGCGTTGCGGGAAGGGATGAGCGCAGTGTCCATACCTCACCCGGGCCCTTTTACGGGGCCCGGGTGAGAGGGATCGGTTGAAAGGATTATACACTCCAGCCTGGACGATATTCGCGGTGGAGGAGAGGATCGGCGGCAGCTGTGTTGGTGACTTTCATCGCGTTCGCGTCCCATTCCAGTTTTTGCCCCACCCGGTAGGCCACATTGCCCAGGTGGTTGGCCTCGGTGAGCCAGCCGGCGTAGATGAAATTACATGTGGTGGGAGCGCCGGTTTTGCAGGCGTGAATCCACTCCGCGTGATGCCCCAGCGAAGGCGGGATGAAAGGATCGGGGCGTTTGAAATCTTGGTATTGTTCTTCTGGCAGTAAGACGTGTTTTCCGTAATCGGCCAGCAGCATCCCTTTTTCCCCGACAAAGAGAATCCCGTCGCCCCACTGTGGAATAACTTTTTCTTTCCACAGGGTGGGTTTATTGACACCCTGGTACCACGAAACTTCTACCGGTGGACGACCGTCCCGGGCGCCGTAGGAATATTTGACTTCCATGGAGGCGGGGGCCAGTTCCGAATGGGCTGGTGGACCACTGGCTTCAATGGTCAGGGGATGATATAGGTTGAGTGCCCAGAAGGGCAAGTCGATCCAATGGCTGCCCAGGTCGGACATGGTGCCGTTGCCGAAATCCCACCAGCGGTACCATTTGGGGCCGGGCACATAGACGTTATT
>JAVFAP010000510.1:0-3601 GCA_034002445.1 bacterium
TTTGATTTCCTTGGTGACGAAACGAGGGGGACGCCCATTGCGGCAAAACCGTCATCAAAAAATCGGTAATGTTTCAACCCTCTTTTCGCGTTTCTTCGTAAATCATCTTGGTTAAATCCGAAGAAAAAATAAAGGGGAGGCACGATTTTTTTTCGTTTGGATTCCGTTGTTCCTCCCCCAAAAAAGAACCATAATAGAAGGCTTTCAACGAAACGATTGCATACTGGTCAGAGGAGATTCCCCCCATGAAAATTCACGAGTATCAAGCCAAGGCCATCCTGGCTCAATATGGCATTCCCGTCCCCCGGGGCCGGGTCGCGTTCACCCCGGAGGAAGCGGAAGAAGCCGCGCGCGAACTCGGCACCCCGATCGTCGTAGTCAAAGCCCAGATCCACGCCGGAGGCCGGGGCAAGGGCGGCGGGGTCAAACTCGCCCATTCGCCCGTCGAAGCCAAGGCCCTGGCGGAAATGATGCTCGGACACACCCTGGTCACGCACCAAACCGGCCCGGAAGGCAAGGAAGTGCAAAAAGTGTTGATCGAGGAAGGTCTGCCCATCAAGAAAGAGTTGTATGTCGGCATCACGGTGGACCGGGTATCCAACAAACCCGTCATGATCGCCTCGTACGAAGGGGGGATGGAGATTGAGGAAGTGGCCCGCACCCAGCCCGAAAAAATCCTCAAAGCCCCGATCGAGACCAGCGGCTTTTCCGCCTATCAAGCCCGTAACCTGGCCTTCGGCATCGGCCTGCAAGGAAAAGAAGCCCTGGCCTGCGCCGTCGTGTTTCAAAAACTCGCCACCATGGGCGTGGCGGGCGATACCTCCCTGGTGGAAATCAACCCTCTCGTCATCACCGAGGATGGCCGGGTCATCGCCTTGGATGGCAAGATCAATTTCGACGACAACGCCCTTTTCCGCCATCCCGACTACGCCACCCTGCGCGACCTCTCCGAGGAAGAACCACTGGAAATCGAAGCCTCCAAGTATGATCTCAACTATATCAAACTGGATGGTGAAGTGGGGTGCATGGTCAACGGAGCGGGCCTGGCGATGGGCACGATGGATATGGTCAAACTGTATGGCTCCATGCCCGCCAACTTTCTGGATGTCGGGGGAACCGCCAATGTCGATCGCGTCGCCGCCGCCTTCCACATTCTGATGTCCGACCCCAACGTCAAGGCGGTACTGGTCAACATCTTCGGCGGCATCGTCCGCTGCGACCGTGTCGCGGGTGGCATTATCCAAGCCCTGCAACAAGTGCAGGTGGATGTCCCCATCGTCATCCGTCTCAAAGGCACCAACGCCGACCAAGCCCGGCAGATGCTGAAAGAGGCCGATTTTCCCTTCATCGTCGCGGATACCCTATCGGACGCGGCGGAAAAAGTCGTCCAATCCCTCTCCAACGCCGCCTGACGACAAAAACATGAATTTAATAAAAAAACCATGATCGTGGCCACGATCATGGTTTTTTGTTTCGTGTGAATCCCTGGCCTACGACTCTTTCTTCAACGTCTCCGTGAAGAAGGGGCATTCGTCCTGCTCCATGCATATTTGGCATGAACTATAGCGCGGGCAGGCTTGGCGGTAATTCCTGATTTCGTGTTGCAGCATCTCCAATTTCATCTCATGATCCACCAAGTACCGCACCATGCACAGCAATTTGCGGCTCGTTTCCGGGCTGAGAAGATGCTCGATCTTGCAGGCATCCAGCATCGCCGTTTTCTCATTCACATCCAGTACTTTTTCGAAAAATGTTTCGAGTAAGAGTTGATTTCCCAGTACCTGGCGCGCCATCGCCTCGCCGGCTTCGGTCAGTTTAAAAAAATGATTGGCGTCTTCGATCAAATAGCCCTTGTCCCGCAGCGAAGCCAAGGCCACGGAGACGCTGCTGCGCGAGATTTCCATGCGGCTTGCGATATCCGTAACCCGGGCGTAGCCCGCTTCCTTGAGTTGATCACGGACCGCCATCAAGTAATGGCCCATGCTATGCGTCACGTTGGCGTTCTTTTTTCGGCTTGGCATTTGTCTACACCATGAAAAAGCGCTCAGGATGGCCCGCGCGGAGTTGCTCGATAACGGGATTAAGTTGGGAATCGTGCAAGGTTCCGCAGAGGGATGGGGTACAAACAGAGAGCAACTCCCCTCGCCAATCCCGGGGTAATGCCCCGGCAATCTCGCCATAAAACGGAGGGATCGTCACCCCCGGGCTGGGCTGGGGCTCTACCACCGCCACTCGCTGGGTTCCTTGCAAAACCGGCAGTAGGGCATCCAGGATCAGCGGCCGGTAGCACAAGAGACGCAGACACGTGGCATTCGCCGAGGCGGGTGGGACCGAGGTCACGATCGCATGGTCCGCATCCAACGTGGCCCCGGCGTATGGCAGCCCCGCCTCGGGCAGCGCGTACCCCAGCGTCTCGTAACACTCGCGCAGCAGCGGAACCAGTTGGCAATAGGTCCCCCGCAGCGATGGTTTTTCTTTCTTTTGTTTGATGGCTTTGAGAGCCGCGTCAAAATCCAGTTTTTTCTCTTTCCGTGAGGTGGTGAGTCCCGTCAGGGGATTGCCCAGGTTCAAATCTTCGCGCGGGATAAAATCCCCTTGCACGGGGTGGTCCGGCGCGGAATGCATCACCAGCACCGGCAAGCGAAACTGTTTCTCTTCAAACAGGTAATAGGCCATCGCCAGGTGGTTGTACAGTTCTTGCTGGGTATGGGTATGGAAGACCAGCCACCCCGTCCCCGCCAGTTCATGGACCGACCAGTGCGACGACCCCGAAACCTCCGTCCCCGAACGCAGGGCCAGAACCACCAGGGGCAGCATCTGTTCCGCATAGGGCAACAACAGATCATAGACGGGGATCAACTCGGTTACAGAACAAAATAACAGCACATGCTTTTTATCATCCACCTTGTCAGCGGCGAAATGCAGCCCCTTGCGCATCGTTTCCGCATGTTTGAACTGGGTCGCGCCCCCGGAGGCCATCGCCATCGAAAAATACAGCGATTTTAACGCGGGGGTGAACAAGACGCGGTCCAGGTTGGCTTGTTTGGCGATGGTTTTGATGATGCGGTCCACAATACGTCCCCTCAGGTTGCCATTCATTCATCCCGCCCGGTGTGGGGGTTCCCTCATTATTCTTTAAAACGGCCTCAGGGAAAAGGGCTGGTATCGGCACTTGCCAGAACACGAGACCCTATCCATACTGAGTACGGATCATCCATGGAAAAGTTGATAAGAAACCGAGGAAATCCCATGACATACCAACGAAACCAAAAACTGGCCCAGAATATCGTGCACTATTCGACAAAAGTAAAACCCGGCGATGTGGTCTTCATCCACGCCCGCGGTCGGGAAACCCTGGAGTTGGCGGAAGCGGTACTGAACGAAACCCTGCTCGCCGGCGGTGTCCCCTACATGCACATCGAGGACGATCGCCACCTGCGCCGCCTGCTGTTAGGAGGAACCGAGGCAACCTTCCAGGCACTTGGTGCGATTCTCTTGGCGGAGATGAAACAGGCCCAATGCTATGTCGCGATCCGCGGCCAGGACAACGTATTCGAACTAGCCGATGTCCCCAAGGAAAAACTAGAACTGTACGACAAAT
>JAVFAP010000511.1:0-3599 GCA_034002445.1 bacterium
AACGGTGTATGTCGTCGCAGATGAATTTGAGCAAATGGAAGTCTTGGACGCCTTCCTGCAAGCCAACGGGCCGTTCCGGCTACACATCCTGGAACAAGCCGATTTCCCCAAGACCCTCCCCCCGGACACCACTGCCGTGATCGAGTTTGTGCATGGCCAATTATCAGACGCCGTCGCGGCGACGATCATGGAATACACCCTGGGCGGGGGGCGTACGCTGGTGATTCACCATGGCCTTTCCTCCGGCAAAAAGAGAACCAAGGGCTGGTACAAATTTTTAGGGGTCAATTTGGACGCCAGCCCGGATTGCCCCCATCCCTATGGCTGGCTGCATGATGTGGATTTTCAGTTGGTCAACCTCCAGCCGAACCACTACATTACATCCAACCATGTCGTCTATTCCGCAACCGCAACCTACCGCCCCTCCGATACACCCAGCGAGACGCAATCCTTGCCCGCGCTGTCTTTTGCCAATTCGGAGGTATTCATCAATCACCAATTCACCGATGGCCGCGAAAAGCAGGTTCTCTTTGGCTTTTCCTTCCAACATCCGCAAACCGGCGAAGTGATTCAGCAGGACCGCTCGGGCTGGATGAAGAAAAAAGGCCGGGGCTGGCTTTTCTACCTGCATCCCGGCCATACCGTTGAAGATTTCAAAACACTGGGCTACTGCCAAATCATCCAAAACTGCCTGGACTGGAGCCCAGAAAAGTAGGGAATCTGTTTCTGCCATCCAGCGGAGCGCGGGTGGCTCTCATACCATATTCAAAGGAGAAGAATTATGATTTTAGCAGGAAGAAAACCCATCCTGTTCATGCTGCTCGGCTGCCTGCTGTTGTCCACGGTCTCATTCAGCTTGGCGCAGGACCCTGTATGGAACGAAACCGAGGCCGAGAAAACCCAACGCATGGCCTGGTGGACCAACGCCCGCTTTGGCATGTTCATCCATTGGGGGATTTACGCCGCCGCGGCCCGGCATGAATGGGTAAAGAACTACGAACAAATCACGACCGCCGACTACCAGAAATATTTCGATCATTTTGACCCGGATCTCTACGATCCCCAGGCATGGGCGAAAGCGGCCAAGCAGGCGGGGATGAAATATTTCGTCATCACCACCAAACACCATGATGGCTTCTGCCTGTGGGACACCAAGTACACCGACTATAAATCCACCAACACTCCGTATGGAAAGGATTTGATCCGCCCCATGGTGGAAGCGTTCCGCGCGGAAGGGCTGAAAGTAGGGTTCTACTACTCGCTGATCGATTGGCATCATCCCCACTTCACCGTCGATAACACCCATCCCATGCGCAACAATCAGGAAGAACGCGCCCAAAACGCCGGGCGGGACATGAATATCTACCGGGAATACCTTTACAACCAGGTCTATGAGCTGATGACCGAATTCGGCCCCATCGATTGCCTGTTCCTCGATTTTTCCTACCCCGGCCCCGATGGCAAAGGGCGGGATGACTGGGATTCCATCCGCCTCCTCAAGATGATCCGGCAACTGCAACCCAACTGCATCGTTAACGACCGCCTTGATTTGATGGACGTGCCTGGCGGCTGGGATTTCCGCACCCCTGAGCAGTTCAAACCCCGCGCCTGGATCACCATGGATGGGAAAAAAGTCCCCTGGGAGACCTGCCAAACCTTCTCTGGCTCCTGGGGATACCATCGCGACGAGAATACCTGGAAAAGTGTGACACAACTGCTGGTCTTACTGATTGAAAGTGTTAGCAAGGGCGGGAATTTACTCTTGAATGTCGGCCCCACCGCTCGTGGCGCCTTTGACCATCGCGCCATGGATCGATTGCAAGGCTTGGGCGATTGGATGCATTACCAAAGCCGTTCCATTTATGGCTGCACCCAGGCTCCAGAAGAGTTCCAGGCTCCTGAGCACTGCCTGCTGACCTACAACCCTACCACCAACCGCCTCTACATTCATATCCTGGATTGGCCCATGGGGAAACTGTATCTGGATGGATTTTCCGGAAAGATCCAATACGCCCAGTTATTGCATGATGCTTCCGAGGTTCGTGTCACGGACCGGCCCAATTGGCAATCCCAGTACGAAGGCGTTGCCGTAAACACTGTGGTACTGGATCTGCCCATGCAGCAGCCAGACGTGGATATCCCGGTCATCGAACTGTTTTTGAAATAAACCAGAGATCCACCCTTCTTTTAAAAATAAGGCAATTGTAGGAGGGCAGGCCAACAGGTCTGCCCTCCTTTGTATTGTTGCCAACAGAAGCAAGCCGAATTTTCCCTGGATTCGATACACCCTCTATACCCCATCCCCGCTTCCCGGTATAATCCACTCGTTCTCGTTTGACCATTCCGAACTGAAAGGCCACGCATATGAAACGACGTGATTTTCTCGCCGCCACCGCTTCGCTCGCCGTCCTGCCAGGGATGGCTGGATTCAGTGAAGAACCCCCAATTTCCGCCAACTACATCCCTCCCCTCAAGGGATTCAATCTGCTGGAGAAGTTCACGCTTCGCCAGAACAGCCCTTATGTCGAACAGGATTTCGCCTGGATGGCCGAATGGGGCTTCGATTTCGTCCGCCTGCCCACCGATTACCGCTGCTGGACCGATTCCGAAGACCCTTACAAGGTTAAGGACGACATTCTTCAGCATATCGATCAAGTGATTGAGTGGGGCAAGCAGTACAACATCCATATCAATCTCAATATCCACCGTGGGCCAGGCTATTGTGTCAATCCTCCCAAGGAAAAACTCGATCTCTGGACAGAAGCCGAAGCCCTGAAGCAGTTTTGTTTTCAGTGGAAGATGTTTGCCGAGCGCTACAAGGAGATTTCCAACCAGCGCTTGAGTTTTGACTTGCTCAATGAACCGCCCGGAGACTTACAGGAAGAAACCTATGCTCGGGTGATGGGGGAAACGATCGATGTCATCCGCAGTGTATCCCCCGACCGCCTGATCGTTGTAGACGGCCTGTCCTGGGGGCGGAACCCGGTCTTCTCGCTGGCCGATAAAAAAATCGCCCAAAGCACCCGGGGCTATGATCCCTTCCAGATCAGCCACTACCGCGCCAGTTGGGCGAATGGTTCCGATACCTGGCCAGTTCCCACATGGCCGCAGCAAACTGACAAGGGCGTCTATGACAAAGAAAATTACCGCAAGGACCGCATCGAACCCTGGCAAAAACTACAAGCGATGGGTGTGGGGGTCCATGTGGGGGAATGGGGCTGCTACAACAAAACGCCGCATACCGTCACCCTGGCGTGGATGAACGACCTGCTCTCCCTTTGGAAGGAAGCCGGATGGGGATATGCCCTGTGGAACCTGCGCGGCTCGTTCGGCATTATTGACAGTGGCCGTGAGGATGTGCAATACGAGGATTTCCATGGTCACAAATTAGACCGCCTCATGCTGGAAACCCTCCTGCGTTGGAAATAACGAACCAATGGTTCCACTTTCATCGCGATGGGTGGGCTTCGCTCACTTTGAGCCCACCTTGCGAGGAATCTGTTTTCTTCCAGATACAGTAGAAGCAATATTAATTGAAGGAGCCATGATGGCCAAAGATTTCAATCAAGCCGCAGCACAATGGGATGAAGAGCCTCGCC
>JAVFAP010000512.1:0-3592 GCA_034002445.1 bacterium
CAGCTGATTGCCGGGGCGGCGGTTACGTCTGAACGAGGACCGATGGGCTTGAGGGTGCAGAGCCACGGCAAGCATTACCTCAGCGACAAGGCACCGTTTACGACGTTTGATCAACTGGAACAAGCGCGGGCCAGTGTGAAGGAAACCAGCCTGATTTGGTCGTGTTGCTATAGCGAGCGTGTGCATAACGAAAGCGCGGTGTTTGCCGGGCAGCTGATCAAGCAAGGGGTGATCGGGAAGGTATTGCAAGTGACCAACATCGCGCCCCACCGGCTTAACGCCAAAAGCCGCCCCGCCTGGTTCTTTGAGAAAGAAAAATACGGTGGCATCCTCTGCGATATCGGCAGCCACCAGATTGAGCAATTTTTGTACTACGCCGATGTGAAAGAGGCCACGGTTGCCTATAGTCAGGTCGCCAACTACAATCATCCCGAATATCCCGAATTGGAAGATTTTGGCGACGCGGTAATTGTCGGCAGCAACGGCGCGACGATGTATTTCCGGGTGGATTGGTTCACCCCGGATGGCTTGGGTGTATGGGGTGATGGCCGCAGTTTCATCATGGGGACGGAAGGTTCGATCGAATTACGGAAATATATCGATGTGGGCCGCAGTACCGAGAGTGACCATGTCTTTTTGGTTACCAACCAAAAAGAAGAACACATCCCGGTATGTGGCAAGGTGGGCTATCCCTTCTTTGGGCAACTGATCCGCGATTGCCTGGATGGGACCGAAAACGCTATGCCCCAGGCCCTTATGTTCCTCGCTGCTCAACTCAGCCTGGAAGCCCAGGCCCAGGCGGTGCGCTTGCAGGGCTGATCAGGTTTTGCATCATTTCCTATCGAGATAAGTGAGGGCGGGTCCGCGGATCCGCCCTTTGTTTTTCCCCGTTTCCCTCCGTTGTATCCCTATATTTGCAAACTGCAAGAAGAGTATGCTATGGGCTGCATGGCAATTTATCAATCTCAGGAGATTCATCATGGTGAAGCAAGCGTGTGTTCTCTTCTCTTTCTTTGTTCTTTTCTTTGTCCCGTGCACCTCGATGGCGGTTACCCCGTCCGAGGATGCCATGGCGGCCGGACGGCAATGGTTTGACCGCCTTTTCCCGGCTGTGCCGCAACAACAATCGCCCTGTTTTATGGAAACGGTGAAAGAAGATGTCGCGGAGCGCATCAGCCGCCGCATCAGCTGGCGCGGCATGCCGTTCCAGATTGGCGAGCAGATGTATGAGCATGGCATCGCGTTCAATGCCAACCGGCGCATCCGCATCCACGCGGGGCAGCCGGTGGCCCGTTTCCAAGCCGTGGTGGGGTTGGAAAACAACGATGACACACGCCGGGGAGCGGCCATGGGCAATGGCTCGGTCCGCTTTCATGTGTATGTCGACGGGAAGCCAATCTTCGAATCGCCGGTCATGCGTCTGGCTGATGTGGCGATGGAGCTGAATCTCCCTTTGGATGGAGCCGAGTCGTTTGAGATTGAAGTGGACGATGCCGGCGATGGCCGGGGCTGGGATCAGGCGGTGTGGGCAAACGCCACTCTTCACTTCGCCAATCCCGAGCAGGCGGGATTGCGCTTGCAGGATATCCCGTGGAAGGAAGATCTGGCGGAAAATCCAGCGGTGTTCTCGTTCGTGTATGATGGAATATCCACCCTAGATCAGATTGCCGATTGGAAACAAACCGCGATGACCACGCAAGATGGCGATACGCTGCACCGCCAGATCCTCTACCGGGATCCGCAAACGAATTTGGCGGTGCGGATCGAGGCGGATTGCCGTACCGCATTCCCCGCGTTGGAATGGGTGGTTTATCTGAAAAACGAGGGCGAAGCGAACACCCCGATCATCCAGGATATCCAAGCCTTGGATATCCAACTGCCCGGCTTTGAAGGCAACGCGGTCAAATTACACTGGGCCAAGGGCGGGGTGGCCAGTTTCGAGGATTTCGCTCCGCAAACCACCGCCCTGGAGCCGGGCAAACTGGTGCGGTTGCAGCCGGGTGGCGGCCGTTCATCCAACCAGGTTTTGCCGTTCTTCAATTGCTTCGGCGGCCATGGCGGCTGGATGATGGCGGTGGGCTGGACCGGCGAATGGGCTATGACCGCCAGTGCGAGCCCCAGTGGAATCGCGCTGAAAGCGGGGTTGGCTAAAACCCACCTGGTGCTTTACCCGGGTGAAGAAATCCGCACTCCCCGGATGTTGCTGCTTCCCTACGATGGCGACCGTTGGCAGGGGCAAAACCTGCTGCGGCAGTATATCCTGGCCCATCACCGGCCTCAGGTGAATGGCAAACCGATGGAATCGCCGATCACTTGCGGCAACTGGGGGGCCACCTCGGCGGAAGTGCATCTGGATAATATCCGTAAGATTATTCAGCACGATCTGCCTCTCGACTACTACTGGATCGATGCGGAGTGGTATGGCCAGCCTGGCAATCCAGGCAGTTGGGCGGTCAATGTCGGCAATTGGAATCTCAAGCCGGATGTGTATCCCCAGGGATTCAAACCTCTCAGTTCGCTGCTGCGCGAGCATAACCGGGAACTGATGCTGTGGTTCGAGCCGGAACGGGTTTACAAAGGCACGCCCTGGTACAATGACCACAAAGACTGGCTTTTGGATATCGGCAACGATAGCGCACTGTGGAACCTGGGCCATCCCGAAGCGCTGGCGTTTTTGATCGACTTTATTTCTAGTAAGATCGAGGAGTTTGGTTTGGGCTGCTACCGCCAGGACTTCAATATCGATCCCCTGCCGTTCTGGCAAGCGGCGGATGCACCCGACCGGGTGGGGATGACCGAAATCCGCTATATCGAGGGGCTCTATGCGTTTTGGGATGGGCTTTTACAGCGGCATCCTAACCTGATCATCGATAACTGCGCGAGCGGAGGCCGCCGTATCGACCTGGAAACAACGGGGCGGGCAACCCCCTTCTGGCGGACCGATGGCCCGCGTGACGCGGTGGCCCATCAATGCCATACCATGGGGCTGTTGCCCTGGGTGCCCTTCAGCGCCACCAGCCAGGACGACGCGCCGAATGACTATGAATTCCGTAGCAGCATGTGCAGCAGTCTCTGCCTGAACTGGTGGGTGCGCGGCGATGCCCCGGCAAAACCGATTCCGGATGATTTCCCCTTTGCCTGGGCGAAAGAAACCTTGGATCAATACCGCACATTGCAGAAATACTACCACGGCGATTTTTATCCCCTGACCGCCCATACCCCCGCCATGGATGCCTGGATGGCGTATCAGTTGGACCGGCCCGATCTGGGGGAAGGCATGATCGTCGCCTTGCGCCGTCCGGCCAGCCCCTATCTGGCTGCTTCGTTTGGTTTAGTGGCGCTGGATGCCGAGGCTCCCTACCTAGTGACGAATCTGGATACTGGCCAGTCCCAAACCCTGACTGGCAAAACCTTGACAACCCAGGGCCTGGCTGTGGAACTGACAGAAAAGCCAGGTTCCGGGATTTGGGTGTATAAAAAGGTGCAATAAAAGACAAATTCTGCTAGATGCAAATAAGAGCAGGGCGGGCCCATCGGGCCCGCCCTCCTGTTTCTTCAAGCGGGGAAGGGAAGAACGATTCAGGGATACAAT
>JAVFAP010000513.1:0-3569 GCA_034002445.1 bacterium
AAAGATTCAGGAGGCAAGTCCCCAATCCTGTCAATTCTCTAAAGAAATGGCTCCGGTACCCCCGAGAAACCATGCAACGGGAACCGGGAATCATAGGCAACTGAAATCATAGGCTGGAAATGGCAGGGTGAATGGCAGGTGGAAATTAGGGTAGAAAGTAGGGTGATCTCAAAGTGAGCGTAGCCCACCATGCCCGACGCTCCCCACCAGCCAAAGGTGCGCACGCGGGATGGAATCGCTGGAAGTGTGGAGAGAAACGCGGCTGTTCAAATAAATTTGAACCATTTGCTCCCATGAACTTAGAGCGGAGCGTCTTACGTTCCTTACATAGCGGAAAGGGAACCTCTATAATGATTGACTCTCTTTGTCTTTGGATAGAGGTGGGCTTTTTGACGAGGCTTGGAGTGGGATGAAGTGATTCGTGGGGTTGATCATTGGTCAACTTGACACGAAGGCGATCCGCATTATATATTACGATCGGATGTTCTTCCAATAACGGTCGAGTGCTCACTTGTTTGTAACGTTCTGGTTTGAAACAAGTTAGGGCAAAGTAAAGCGGATTTTTCTAACGGATGACCTTGTCCCGCTAAAAAAATCTGAAAAAAGAACATGACTTTTGAGGGAACATTTGTTATATCTCCTAGCGAGTTGGATATAGCATGTCGAGGTGTACTGGTCTCTGGAATCGAGGAGAGACAGATCAATTCACATCCCCAAGCAGGGGGTGGATAGAGATACGAGGAGTAGCATGAAAATCTCAAACCGGACCATATCATTATTTGTTATTCTGGGGGCCTTTTTATCCCTGGTTTGTTTCCCGGATGGGGCGTTGACCGCATTCGGCCAGGAAGAGGAGTTTGTTCCGAACAGTATTTCTCCTCTTTCGAAGCGAACCTCGCTCTTGGACGTTCCCATATCTGTTTATCCCTTAAATAAGCCCGGCTCCATTCCCCGAATTCAATTTCAAGAACTCTATGAAATCAAAATCATGTTCCAGGACCGGACTGATGGCCGGGCCGGATTTGGCATGGATGATTTCGTTGAACTGACCAAATCCGCTTTGACCAGCGGGTTGGCTCTTTTCCGGGAAAGCGGCTCTCAGACCGGCTTCAACTATTCTCCTGAAAGTTTGAACAGCGATCTTCCCGTCAATCTCCGTGAAGAACCCATGGTACAAGTTGATGAAGCCAACCGGATTGTAATGATCACGTTTCGGCCTCAACTGGGAACCAGCGCCACCGATTTGGGATTCTACTATGATCAGTTCCCGGATTATTATGTGGTCGGCCAGACCAGTTTGAACTTGATGCAAGGGGACCGGTTTGAGGTGAGTATTCCCGAGAATGGGATTACCGTTGTTTCCAAAAACAATCCTCTGCTGCAATACACGATGTATCCCGATCGCTTCCCTGGAGCGGCCTTCGCCCAAGTGAATCCCGCTTTTGCCGAGCCCGCCATCTTTGAAGGCGATATCGTGCAGATTGTCAATACCGTGAGTGAGGTTGATAACTCCAACCGCATCGATGTCAGTTCCGAACCCTTTACCATTTTAGGATTTGATATCGCCGGGCGGGGGGATCAGCAATACTTCCTTAAAGAAATCCGTTTGAATTTTTATGGTGTCAGTTTGCAAGCCCTGGCGCCGCTGTTGAAATCCTGGACCTTGCGTGGCTTCTTTATGGGCGATACGCCTCCGTTCTTCTTCAGCCCCTGGTTCTATAACTATCCCGTGAGCGCGGATGATGTTCCCTTGACCTATGCGGATGTCGATCTGTTCGGGAATCCCGTGGTGATGGATGACGAAATGAAGGCCATGGTGCCGATTACCATGCCCCTGGATTGGTATGGGATGCCCAACACCACCTTTATGTTCGGCATGGATAGTTTGAATAGCCATATTACCGGGTATACCGGATTTGGTCCCCGCAAGGCGTTTGCGGATACCGGCCAGCTGCCTCGGACTGTGACCCAGGATATTTTCAAGACCTTCAGCGCCAATAGTGAGGGGGGCGTTTTCATGTACCGGGAACTGGGGGGGACCCCTGGGCAATATGATCAGGGCGTTGACCACCTGATCAAATTGGATAATGCCCAGTTCCGGATCGAGCCCATTGCCGTCTCACCAGAAGAAATCCAGTTGGTTACTTCGCCGTACCGCAGTTTGGTGGACCGTTTGGTTCCCAGCGTGCAGGGCGTGGAAACACAAGGATTGATTCCGTTCTTGCTGGATGATACCAGCTTATCTGCAGATCTTTTCGGATTGCCCGCGGATATGTTGCCCGCGTTGGCGGAAGAGCCCCGGCCCCCGTTTGGATCGTTGGAATGCTACATGGATCCGGACTGCTATTTCTTTGATTCCATGATCAACTTGGAACGTCTGTTTCTTGGGCTGACCGAAGGCCAACTTCGGTATTTGTCACTCTCCGAAGCCAACGGCAAAACCAACGGCGAAGAATTGTTTGGCCCTCCCGGGTTCCAGATGGTGTATGGATTTACCATCGTGTTGCCGGTTTCGAAAGACAACGCGATCAGCGATCTTCTGGCTCCGAATACCCGAAGCGGGAAAAATGTGGGACCCGATTTGTACATCGCGGTGAAAACCAGCGAAAACCTGCGGAATCTGGATTCATTCATTCCCTTTATTCAACCCAAGGATATTGTGGTCGGGACCAACGTTTCCGGCTTCACCAAGGGTGCGACGACAGGTGTCTCCGCGTTGCCCTCCGTTTCCAGTATTGGGCTGGACCGCAAAAATACCAGAAAAACCACCCCGGTGATTGGTCGCCCTCGTCCTCGGGTGCGCTTCCAGGATTTGACCCAAGCCACGGATGAGAATCTTACCAACAACAACATTCTGTATGACCGTTCCAAGGGCTCTCCGGCGAAACCGGTGATCGGGATCGATATCATCGACTTTGGTCAGAACGCCACTCTGCTGGAAAACCCGGCGGGGATCACCGGCCTGTCCCTGCTGGATACCTTCATGACCGAGAACACGGTTCTAGGCAGCATGATCATTGAATTTCTGCCGTCGACGAGCGGTATTTTCGATCCGGTTATGTTTGATCCGATCGCGCTCGAACTGGGTGTGGATATCATCAACCGTATTGTTTCGAATCACTCCGTCGCGTTGTATATCGATGATGATACACCTGCCGGTGATTTTCGGGATAATGATATGGATGGCCTAGTCGATGAAGAAATCTACAACTTGCAGGATGATGACGGCGACGGCCTGATCGATGAAGACTTGGGGGATGGTGACCCTGCGGGTGAAAATGGAGTCTTTGATATCGCGGATGATTTTCTCCCCTACTACTATGACAATTTCGGAGATGCCCAGGCTTTCGGAGATGGCCAGTTTGTGTTCACTCCCAACGATGACGCCAAGTATCAAGAGTATTTCAACTTGATCCTTCCCGCCGATACGACCTTGACGTACGGTGGTGGTACTTTGTTGCCGTTGAATGAAAGCGGCACATGGTTTGCCGAGTTGGATTACCGGGTGATGAACTTTGCCGTCTATGAAAAATCCCGGATGCAGATTTATCCGCCCTTCAAGATGTTCG
>JAVFAP010000514.1:0-3559 GCA_034002445.1 bacterium
CATCCGCCATGCGGACTCGCGCTTTATTTTTGGAGAACCACAAGGGGATCGAAAGCCCTCCCATGACCATCACAGGATCTTTCCCGCTGTCAGAGGTGGCCGGACTCATCGCTTCACCGGCGTTGTTATAGTTCACCCCCAAAGAGAAGGAGGGGTAATTCAAACGCCGCGCCAATTTGGCCGATTCCTCCGCCTTGTCCACCATCAACCCGGCAATCTGGATTTCCTGGTTCTGCCATTCCGCGAGTTGATCCAAATCCTCCAGTGCCAGCGTGGCAGCCGTGGGCAGCGAGGCGGCCATCAATGGCAAGGGGGCATCCATGGGCTGGTTGCACAAGGCGTTAATCTCCGCCACCTGCACGGTGCGCAGTTCACGCAGGGTGATCAAGTCATAATCCAGTTGGGCGAGTTGCGATTCCGCCTGAAACACATCGTTCAGTTCGGCCTTTTCCGCAGAGTACTGGGCCTCCGTGAAGGAGAGAATCTGCTGGAGAGCCTCTTGATTTTTTTGGGTAATGCCGATCGCCCCATCCAGATAGTGCAGTTCGTAGAGCGCTTTCTTGAGATTCGCGATGACATCGCGGACCGTTTTTTCATATTCCAGCCGGGCAATTTCGATTTCCTTATAGACCACCCGGCCCTTCTGTTTCAATGTCCCGGGGAATGGAAATGTCTGCATAATCTCCACACCGGGGTTTTGCGATCCCATCTGACTCTCGGCGCCATTCTCGACATCGTATGAAAAGGTCAGCATGGGGTCTTCCAGCGCGGTTTCCATGGGAAATTTTTCGATCACAGCAGCCCAGCGCGCGCGGGCAGCCTGGATATCGGAGTTGGCTGCAAAAGCCTGCTGGACCAGGGATTCCTGACTGGCTAGCTGAGCCAGGCTGGCTTGTGGACTCAACCAGCCCCAAAAACAGAACAACAAAAGACCCCAGATCCAGCCAGGACTTTGTGGTGGACAGTGGTTCATCATCTCGATCGGCGTCCTTCCCATGTCCGCAGTGAGCGGAAAATGTCTACAAATAGTATATACGTTCCAATCACGAAAGAAGCAAGGGGAGATTCCAAATTCGAATCCGTTAAATCGATGTGCAAGAATTCACTATGCAAAACAATTGGATAAATAGACTCCCCTTATCATCTTCTCACCGGCCTGCATACCGAGGCAGCAGCCTATACTGACATAGGGATAGCAATCCACCAAATTTTACCAATTTCATGACAGAATCGATTTTTACAAGAATATTCCAAAGGAAAAGACGATCCCATTTTGATATTTTGTAAAAGTTGCCCTTATTACTTGACAAAAAGGCCATTTCTTTGAATAATATAGACAGGATATTTTATTAACTATATCGGAAGACCTTGAGGTCCAGGTTATGTGTTACCATGCAAAAGATCTTTCGAAGGGAACAGTTTTACTCTCGGAGGAGGGAGTATCTGTTCTAGTGATGAATAAAGTGACCGAGACATGCGTCCTCGCGATCGAGGAAGGGACGGGGTATGGCGTATTGAAGCGCTCCGATCCCCAGTCTGAGCGTTGGGAATTCGAGCCCTGCTATTCCGCCAACGTTCCCTTGCAGTCCTACTACTAAAAACAGACCACAGAAAAGGTATTAACCATTTACTCAGTAATACTCTTTCCACATTTTAACGGACAGAACCTTCTGTCCGTTTTTTTTTATGGTGTGGCTTCCCCAACCAGCACTCCGTTTTTGAGAGCGGTAAACCGGATCGGCACAATCTCTCCCCGGGCCACCGGGCCAGAAGCATGAAAGCGCGCGCGGATATAGTTTGAAGTAAAGCCGGTGTACAGGCCCTCTTCTTCGGTTTCAATCAGCACAGGGACGATTTGCCCTACATAGGATTGTTTTTGCTCACGTGCGATGAACAGAGCGAGTTGGTCGATGCCTTGGCGGCGTTCCTCGCTCACCTGGGGCGAAACCGGATCTGGCAAGCGTGCGGCGGGGGTGTCCTCACGGACAGAGTAGCGGAACGAGTGCACTTTGGTAAAGCGGCAATCCCGGATGGCGGCCAGAGATGCTTGGAAATCCGCGTCGGTTTCGCCGGGGAAGCCCGCCATCAGATCGGTGGTGACTTCGAAGTGCGGAATCATGCTCCGCGCTTTTTCAATTCGTTCCCGGTAATAGTCCATTTGGTAGGGCCGCTTCATTCTGCGCAGGATGCGGTCCGACCCGCTTTGCAGGGGAAGGTGCAGGTGGGGACAAACCACCTCGCCACAATCGGCGATGGCGGCAAAAAAGGCGTCGGTCAAATTTTGCGGTTCGAAAGACGAGATGCGGATACGTTTAAGATTGGGAATCGGCGCCATGCGGCGGATCAACTCAGCCAGGGTTTCCCCAGTATCCAAACCAAAGTTGCCCAGACAAATGCCACAGATGACAATCTCCGGATAGCCCCGGTCGGCCAAGTTCCGCGCTTCTTCCACAATTTCAGGGATCCGGCGGCTGCGGGCCCGTCCCCGGCTGAGGGGAATGCTGCAATAGGTGCATTGCAAATCGCAGCCATCCTGGATCTTGAGGAAGGCGCGGGTGTGTTCGAAGAACGTCTCGATTCCTTCGGTTTGGCCCCATAGCGCGTCCTGATCTTCGCAGCCCCAGCCTAAATCGTCCGTCAACTGATTCAGCCAACTTTCTTGCGCTTCGATGGCCACCACATGATCGACCCCCTCGATGCGTTGCAAGCGGTCTGGAAAGCGCTCGGCATAGCAGCCGGTGACCATCACCCGGGCCTGGGGGTGGCGGCGAATCAATTTGCGGATGGCTTGCCGTCCTTTCCGGTCACTTTCGGCGGTAACCGAGCAGGTATTGACGATGATCAGATCGGCCCCCTCCTCCTCGGCGGGAATGGAAGTAAATCCCCGGCGCAGAAGGTGGGTTCGCATTTTTTCTGAATCATACTGATTTACCTTGCATCCCAAGGTATGGATATAAAAACGGGGGTTTTTCTTACTCATTGATCCCAGAAACTTTCTAGCCAAAATCGAAAGGAATCGGGGAGAACGGAGAGAGTTCTCGCCCTTTGGGGTAGTATAGCCGGGCTGCCCAAAAATGGAGTGGAGGCAAATCCGCTCCCGCCAGGCGGGATGTCTCAGGCCTCCGCGGTGGTGCCCAGGGCGTATTCCACCAGGGTGGTTCCCACCACGACCGCCAGTTCTGAACGCAGAATCCGCTGGCCCAAACTGGACATGGCGATGCCCTTTTGCTGAAACGCCAGGATTTCCTCCGGCGAAAGGCCCCCCTCGGGACCAAAAATGAGGTGCGCCGGTTTCGAGTTCGTGTGCCAGTGGGCGAAGGGCACACTGGTTTCCCCCTCCCAAAAAAGCAGGCTCTGGCTAGGTAGAAACACGCTCTCCACCAAGTCCCGCAGCCGTAGCCCGGAGACGGTCACCCGGGGGATGGTGGATCGACCGCACTGACGGCAGGCTTCCCCCGCGATTTTTTGCAAACGCTCATCCGGTTCGGACTCTAATTTCGCGATGGAGCGGTCGGCTTGGTAAAAGATGATTTGGCCAACCCCCAGCGGGGGCAGGTCG
>JAVFAP010000515.1:0-3549 GCA_034002445.1 bacterium
GCACCGTCCATTTGGACCCATCGATTGATTTCCCATCGAATTCATCATGCCAGACCAGATCCCAGCCTGCCCGTTCCTAGGCCGGATTCTCCTCGATCGCCAAGCAGGGGTAGGAAGAGAATAATAAAGAAATGATGCAAAAGAATAGTAACTCGGTTTTTATCATTGCATGTTCCACTCAGAAATTGATATCGAGTAGTATAGCCAGTTTTGGGAGATTGCGAAAAATAAAAATGACCAGGATCAGAAATTTTCTGTCTTGCTCCAAAGCCCTGGTTTATACCTAGTCCGTTCCTGTTTCTTTTGAGATAATTTCTGGACTATTCTGATCAGGAGAAGGCGATGCAGCGGAATCTTTGGCGGTGTTTGGTGGTTGTTCCCTTTTTGTTTTTATTCTGGATTGAATTGTGCGGCTTCGCGTTGGAAACCAGCCAGGGCAGGGCTCTTTTTCCGCCGCAATTGAAGGATGGGGTGTTCCCCCATCATTATCGGCCGGAGCGCACGGTGGATTTTGAACATCTTCGTCTGGAAATTCAGGTCTTCATGAAAGAAAAGCGGATCGAGGGGACCGCGCACTACCGGCTTCGCCCGATTCATGACGGCGTAACGCAGATTCGCCTAGATGCCTATGAAATGCAAATCCACTCGGTCACTGTGTCTGACAGCACGGTGGAATGGCGGTATTCGGATAACTCATTGTATCTTACTTTCCCTGAACCCTTGCCTTGTGGGCAAAGCATCTCGATGCGGATCGGCTATGCGTCTAACAGCCCTTACATCGGAGGCAAGTACGGAGCGGGGATGCATTTTACCGATTCCCGCCATGTGGCGCCCGAGCAGCCGGACCAGGTGTTTACAATAGTAGAACCTTTTGGCGCCTCTGTTTGGTTTCCCTGTGGTGATTACCCCAACGACTTGCTGCAGACCGAACTGGTGGTGACGGTTCCCAAACCGTATGTTACCCTATCCAATGGATTGTGTATCGCTTCCACGGAAGATGGCGGATGGCGGACGGATCACTGGCGCCAAGAGCGGCCCCATGCGACCTACCTGGTGAGTTTGGCGATTGGCGATTTTGAAATCGTCCGGGATGAATGGCGAGGGATTCCCGTGGAATACTATGTGGAGAGGGGCTTGGGCTCGGACGCCCGGCCCAGTTTGGGGAAGACGCCGGCCATGATCGAATTCTTCAGCGAGTACTTGCAAACCCCCTATCCCTATGAAAAATACGCCCAGGTTGCGGTTCGTTACTTCACCGCGGGGGGGATGGAGCATACCACCGCGACCACCATGCATCAATGGATTGTTCTGGACGAAAGCGCCCGGCTGGATAGTGATGAAGAAAGCCTGATCATGCACGAACTGGCCCATCAGTGGTTTGGCGATATGGTCACCTGCAAAAACTGGGCGGAACTGTGGTTGAATGAGGGATTCGCCACCTTGTCGGATGCTCTGTGGGATGAACATAGCAAGGGGCCCGATGCCTACCTGGAAGCCATCTTGAACAAGATGGAAGGGTATATTGGGGACAGCCGACACTATACCCGGGCGATCGTGACCAATGTGTTTGAAAAAGCGGACGAGATGTTTGATGGCCATTCCTACCCCAAGGGGGCTGCGGTGCTGCACATGCTGCGGCAGGAACTTGGAGACGCTTTTTTCCGCAAGGCCCTGCATCGATACCTCGATACCCATGCGCCGGGCCTGGTGGATACCGATGATTTGATGGAGAGTATCGAAGCCACGACGGGGAGGCCCATGGACCGCTTTTTTGAGCAATGGGTGTACCGCCCCGGCCATCCGCGGTTAAAAGTGACGCATGAATGGCTCCCGGAGAAAAAGCAGGTCAAATTCACCATCCTGCAAACGCAAGAGATGAAGGAAGGCGAGCCCGCGTTTGCGTTCCCGCTGGATTTGGAGGTCTGTACTCAGGGCCAGACTTATCTCCAGACCATTCAAGTGCAGCGCAAGGAAGAGACCGCGTTCGTCGATTGCCCTGAAGCCCCCCAGAGTGTGCGGGTCGATCCCTGCTTGAAAGTATTGAAAGAACTGGAGCATCCCAAATCGCAGGATATGTTGCTGGAGGATTTGCGTAACGGATCCACCATTATTGTACGGATTCAAGCCGCGCGGGCGTTGGCCGAGCATCGCAAGCCCGAAGTGGAGGATGCGTTATTCCAGGCTATTCAAAGCGATCCCTATCTGCGGGTGCGGACCGAAGCCCTGCAAACGCTCGCCAAGGAGAGGACGGACAAGACGCGAGACCGAATTGTACAGTGCCTTGATGATCCAGACGCCAAGATACGGCGGGCGGCTGTCAATGCACTGCATGGTTTTTATAAGGACGCAGTGGTCATCGCCTCGCTGGAGAAGCGGATCGAGGCCGACCCGAGCACGAATGTGGTGGCGGACGCCATCCAGGCGCTGGGGCAGATCCAAGCCACGGCATGCCGGGAGTTGATTCGAAATCAACTCCAGCGTGAATCGTGGAAAAACCGGATTCGTGTCGAAGCGCTGGACGCCTTGGTAAAACTGAAACATCCCTCGGCCTTTACAGATTTTGTGACGTATAGCCATGATCCTTATCCCCGCGATGTGCGGACAACTGCCATCGCGGGTTTGGGCCGGTTGGCTGCTGAAATGGAAAAAGAACCCGGAGAGGCCTTGGAAATTCTGTTGCAGTACCTCCAATCCCAAGCGGTTTCCATCCGTCAGGCGGCGATCGAAGGACTCGAGGCGCTGGGGAATCGAGGCGCGGTAGAACCACTGCGGTGGGTGGAAACCAACGACGGCGAAGAGCGAGTTCGCTACGCCGCGGGGCGGGCCATCGCCGCGATTTACCGGGATCGGGAAAGTGAACTGGCCGGTAAAAACGCGGGCCAGATCGATGTTTTGAAGGACGAGACAATAAAACTGGAGGACCGGGTGAAGGAACTGGAGGAGAAATTGAAATCCCTTCTGGAAAAAGAGAATCTGGAAGCAAAGGGAGACTTGGATTCCTAAATCAGCCAACGCATACCGCAAAGTCACATGGTTCGGGGAACGGGTACCGTGCCCCGCCGTGTTTGGGGGCCAGCGCTTCAGATTTGGTTTAGATACCCCGTGGCTAGAGCCACCATGGCCCGGACTCCCAGAGGCAGGGCACGTTCATCGACCATCAGGCGGGGAGAGTGGAGCATAAAGCGCTCGGTTTGCTGGGGATCATGCACACCCAGGGTGAAATAAAAGCCGGGAATCTGCTCGGTATAGAACGCGAAATCCTCGCCATACATCGCTGGACGGTCCAGGATCACCTGCTCCTCTCCCAGCGCCTGTTTCAAAACAGGGACCATGCGGCGAGCCAAGTCGGGCTCGTTCTGCAAGACGGGACCGTAGTTGATAATACTTATAGTCGCGGTGGTGTGATGGCTTTCGGCGGTATGATGGACGATGTGCTGGAAATCTTGGAGGATTGCTTCGCGCACGGCTGGTTTATGGGTACGAATGGTGCCGGTCAGAGTGACGGTATCGGGGATGATGTTCCAGCGGCTACCCCCCGCTGATTTTGCC
>JAVFAP010000516.1:0-3549 GCA_034002445.1 bacterium
CCCACCACGAATGATGTAATCACACACATCGTTCGTTTGCTCTTCATCCCGGACAATCAAATAACAGCCACCGGGAAATTGGGAAACGCGCGAACTGGTGGCGATGGTTTCTTCGTGGGAATATTTTCCATGGATGATGGAGGTATAGCCATCCTTGGCGTTGCGTTCCACCCGTTTCCAGACATTCATGACCGAACCGCAGGTGGTATCGACCAAGACGCAGCCGATTTTGGCGAGGATTTCCAGTTCGGACACACTCGCCCCGAAGGCAGGAAGAATTACAATATCAGCGGGTTGGATATCACTATATTGATAGTTCTCCCCATCCCCCCCAGAGAGAAAGCGGATGCCCATGGAGCCCAACTTGCGATTAACGATGGGATTGTGGATGATTTCCGAGGTGATATAGATGGTGCGGTCGGGAAACTTTTCACGGGTTTCGTAAGCGAAATCGACAGCCCGGTCGACCCCATAGCAAAAGCCGAATTCTTTGGCTAGAAGAATCTGAATATCTGGTAAAGCCAAAGACAGACCATTGGAGCGTAAATATTTGATGAGATCGCTGTTATATTCTCCCGCTAGGGTTCCTGCCACCGCTTCTTTCAGGCCAAAGCCGCGACGAATCATGGGTATATCACTATTCCGATTAGGCATTAATAACTCCGACACATTAACAGTCATGAAATTCTACCAAGTTCCTCTCTTGAAAACAACAGTGAAAACAAGCAAAAAAGCCAAGTTTTCCGGCTTCGGTTGTAGTATAGCCGAAGGGAGGGAAAGTACCACGCTCTGTCCCTCTAGCCATTAACGGTTTTGCCTGCTTGAGGCAACGGACAGATCGAGAAAGCAACACGATGCACTGGCACAACATGCCGTCTTGTTCGAGGACCAGAGTCGGGACTAAACGAAATCCCCTTCCAAAATGAAAGGGGATTTGAAGGAGAAGGAAGCAGAACCCATCACTGGACTTGAATGGTGACAGGTCCCAATAATCCAGAAGGAAGCAGGGGGGAATCGGGTTTATACGGATTATGGGTGGACCAGGTAATCCGGTCGGCGGGCTCAAGGCGGGTATCGCCGATCAGACGGTTCACCCACTGGTTGGCGACGAGAATTTCCAAGGAGTTTGTACCCACCTGCGCGGCATCGGTTATATCCACCTGCCAGGGGTAGGTCCAAACAGTGCCCAAATCGTTTCCATTCAACCGCACCGAGGCCACATCGCATACTCTCCCCAAGTGCAGAAAGAGGCGATGACTTTTTGGGATCTCGGCTAAAGGAAAAGAGGTTTTATACAAAACCTTCCCAGAATAGTAGCGGATTTTTTCATCCGCCTGTTGGGACCAATCCATCAGGTCGATCCAGTTTTGGACCATCTCCGGCCCGCCCCATTGGGCATCGAACGAAAGTTCCCATGGGCCGGTTAACTCCTGAACGCGTTGTTGTTCTGCAAAATTCGGCTGCCTCGGAGACTCTTGTGGATTCTGAGCGTCTTTTCTGAATATGATAAAAAGGGATTGCCCAGGTAAAAATTCCAAGGGAATCATGGTTCTGCCATCGGCTTCATAAAAGTTGGGCAGAGCCCGGCATTCGCCGGTTACGGGATCCCATAATTCCGGCTGTTTTCCGGTAATGCGAAAGGAGCAGTCTTCTTTCCGATATGCTTCCGCCTGATTGGAAACAAAATAGGCATTACCTTCCTCAAAACGGCGATGCATGTAGGCCATCATCGCTTCACAGGGTTGATTTCCTGAATCTGGATACAAGAAATCCGGCTGCACACCGATGGCTTGAAGCACTTCCATCTCTCGGGAACAGCCCATGTAACACACAATCCCGTAGGATTGAATGGTCTTATTTCTGATGTTTTCTTTCTCTGGCTCTCCCCAGAATACTTTCCCTTGTCCATACGAGATTCCTTTGTGCCCGGCTTGGGGATCACTACCCCATAATTCATCGGCAATGGCACGCACTTCTTTCTGGCTGGTGGGATAATCAACCAATCCGGGCGCATCCGTTGGTTTCACCCCCATTACCACGGCGCCGTTTTCAACCAATTCCCGCAATTTTTGCATGGTTGCGGGACGAAGAGTAGAATTATACGTAGCGAGCATACGGTATTTCATGCCAGAAGGGAGGGTAATATACCCATCTTGAACCGTCGCATCCCGGACCAACACCTCCGCGGTCATGCCATGGTAGTCAAAGCCGTGGGCACGAAGTTCGGGGTGGGCCGCAAATTGCTCGGTTACTTTATCCCCGGTCAAAATGCAGACATCCACCACGGGCAAGCCTTGCCGCAACAGAGACTGGCAACGAGCCAAGTAGGTCAGATACCCGGTAGCGAGGTCAAACCAGGTGTTATGGCGGTCGAAATGAATCCCCCACGGTCCCAGCGTCACACCTGGGCGGCGATCATCCCAGGGCTGCTGGGCGAAATAGTGGAAGCAGAAATTGTTGATCCCTTCCGTAAACCAGAGATCACCCCAGGCTTTCAGCATGTGCGGGGATTCTTTCCAGGCATGAGCATGATCGATGCCCGTGAAGGCTTCGGCCCAGACCACCCCATCCAAACCGTAGGTATAGGCGGCGGAGGCTTCTCCCTTGGCTAAATGGGATTCTGGACCAACGGGAGGATGATCGGTATACCAATCGGAATGCCGCACATCCAGAAAATTACCAACCGGCTGTGCGACGGATCCCCCATACTGGAGCTGATCGAACACATCCCCGATGAGATGAGGCTCTGTCGTCAAGGTAATTCCTTCGCGGCGGCAGAGTTCATTCATGTGGCGGCCGATGCCTTCGGCAAAGAGGTCCGCGCGGACACGCCCGATATCCCATAGAAAGCGTTCTGTCGTCTCGGTACTGTCCACGACTTGCCCAGCCATGGCGGGTAAATACGGCAATAGATCATAGCCACAGCGTTGTTGGAATTCTTCCCGAAATGCGGGAGTCCAGGTGGGGACACCAAATTCATAACTATCCACATGCACCCAGCGGACAACACGCCGCGCAGCCGGGGCGCAATCGTCAAGAATCCGTCCGACAAAGCCATTAAAATTCGCTTCGACGGCGGCGGGGCTGAGTTTATCGCATTCCAATCCCTTCGCATCCGCAAATACAGGGCCCGGACTTTCCCCGGTTGATCGAGAAACAAAAAGTTTGACATTCCAGTTGCCCGCGGGCGCATCCCATTGCAGGGTATCAGTACCCTGTACCCGATCCGTCAATTCAACAATGGAGTCGGATACAATCTGTAGGTCATCCGCATGCCGATAGGCAGCGGCCGCAATGAAGTTTTCTTCTGGGAGGGAGATTGTGACTGTCGCGGGGCCCTGGATATGGATATCCTGGACCATCTCGATCCGTTGCGCACTGTATTCTGGTTTTACCCAGGGGCCGCCGCTATGCGACCAGCCGGTGCCATTATACAGGTTGAGATAGAGGCCGAGGCGGTCGGCTTCGTTGATCGTATGCCGCATCAATTCCCACCATTCCGGGCTGAAGAATTGTACCGGCCCCCGTTCCTTCATATCACTCACACCC
>JAVFAP010000517.1:0-3542 GCA_034002445.1 bacterium
CCATCGATCGCGGACCGGAGGGTGAGATGGTCTGGGGAATATTCAGTGAAGGGGATCTCGGGGAAGGGGATATCTTCGCCATCGTGGCAAGGGATGGTTTCCCCAAACACCGTAAATCCTGGAACTCCAGGGGTGGCCGGTATTTTTTTGAGAATGGGCTGACCTTGGGAGACATTGACGATGGTATGGATTTCCTTAAAATCCGCTATTTGTCCCTTGATGGTTGGCTTTCCGGCCAGTTCGCTTAATTGCAGGCAGTCGAGCAAGACCGCGTCTGTGCCAGGAACCGGTTCCTTGCCCCTGGCGATTTTAAATAAGGTGCCGGGGCGCTGAATGATGGCTGTGAGCGCCGCTTCGTGGATGCTGGTGATCCCTTGCCGGGCCAGCCCGGCTTTAAGCCGCTCCACGTTCCAGAGGTGGGCGAATTCGAGCGGGATGGCCAGTCCCGCCGTCATCTGGTCCTTGCTGATCCGTAGTTCGGGCCCGATGAGGAGAATGGTTTCCAGCAGGAAGGGTGGTGTCGGTTCATCGGGATTGGCACCGAAATCACGGTATGAAAGCAGTCCCTGGTCCACCGCGCGTTGGATGATCCGGTCCAATGAGGATAAGAGCGAGAGTAAAAGAGAACGGAACCGGCCGGTCATCAACACCGCTTCCCAGTTTTTTAGCTGATCGATCAGCAGAAAGCAGGGTTCGAGTTCCGTGCGCAGCGGCATTGTTTCTGGTTTTGACTCCACGGTTTGCATAAAGGAGCGCAAGCCAGAATCCAAAATGGATACCGCTTCCTGTAATGTGTGGGTGGTATGTCCTGCGTCCGCCATTCTTACGCCTGAACGATGATTTGACAATTTTAGGTTCATTATACCGAAAAATGAGGTGGAATAAAATTGTGGTGCATGTTTTAATGGTTTAAAATAATTTTCCAAAAAATCCATCGTTTGTATCGGAAGGGAGGGGCTGAGAATCCAGCTAAGGGATTGGCGTGAAGGCCCGGGGGGGAGTGAAGAGGAATCGGCGTAGGATGTCGCTTGCAAACCTACCCTCGTTTGGAAATCCCTGGCATCATAGAGAAAACGATTTTCTCTAAAGGAATGATCAATGAAGACACGCTTTGGCTTACTCCTCTTTCTCATGGTATGTTGTGCAGGAATGGCATTCGTGGCGGAAGGCCCCGACAAAACCATCTTTCAGACGGCGGACCATTGGTCTCCCCGCCTGGATATCCGCTCCGATGTGGCGGTTATTTATGGGATGAATGCATCGTTTCCAGAGCGGCTCCGTGGCTGGAAGGAACGCGGGTATGGGATCCAGTTCATGACGGGTGTAGCCTGGGGCGGGTATCAAGATTACCTGGAAGGCCGTTTCGACGGCAAGAACCACATGGATGAAGGACAAGTGGACCGGAACGGGCAAATGATCATGCATGATCCCACTGTTCCTTACATGGTGCCGACCCAAAGTTACATCGAGTACCTCAAAACCCTGATCGCCAAAGCGATCGACGGCGGCGTAACCGCCATCCACCTGGAAGAGCCGGAATTCTGGAACCGGGGCGGGTACAGCGAAGGATTCAAGCGGGAATGGCAAGCGTACTATAACGAACCCTGGCAGGCCCAGCATATTTCGCCCGAAGCGACATACCGCTCCGCGAAACTGAAATACCATCTGTACTATCGGGCGTTGGACCAACTTTTTACCTTCGCCAAAGAATACAGCGCCCAAAAGGGACAAACCGTGCGCTGCTATGTCCCCACCCACACGCTGATCAACTATTCAGTCTGGCAGATTGTCAGCCCGGAGTCATTTTTGGCCCACCTGCCGGGCTGTGATGGCTACATCGCGCAGGTCTGGACTGGCACGGCCCGTACCCCGGTAATCTACAAGGGAGTCGAGAAGGAACGGACATTTGAAAACGCGTATTTGGAATATGCCTCCATGGTGGCCATGACCAAACCCACCGGGCGTAAGGTGTTTTTCTTGACCGATCCCATTGAAGACAATCCCAACCATACCTGGGAAGACTATAAACTGAATTACGAAGCGACTTTTACCGCCCAACTTATGCAGGCCTCGGTGGCGGATTATGAAGTGATGCCCTGGCCCAACCGCATCTTCAACGGCCGCTACCAGGTAGAAGGCTCCAATGAACGGCAGCCCATTCCCCCCGATTATGCCTCGGAACTGATGACCTTGATCACCACGCTAAACGATATCCCAGTGGATAGCACCCCGGTGGAAGGCACCCAAGGGGTGGGGGTGATGCTCTCGGATACCTTGATGTTCCAGCGCTTCCCCACCCATGCGGGTACGCAGGATCCCCGGCTTTCCAATTTTTACGGCATGGTTTTACCGCTGCTGAAACATGGCATCCCCGTGGAATTGGTGCAGATGGAAAATCTACCCTTCCCGGACACGCTCAAATCCATCCGCTTCTTGGTGATGAGCTACGCCAGCATGAAGCCGCAAAAGCCAGAATACCACCAGGTGCTGGTGAATTGGATGAAAGCAGGGGGCTCGCTGGTGTATTGCGGCACGGATAATGATTCATTCCAAACCATCCGTGAATGGTGGAACCAGGAGGGGATGAACTACGCCGCACCAAGCGAGCATCTTTTCGAATTGGCGGGGATCGAGCCTACGGACCAGACAAAGACCTACACCGTTGGTGAGGGGACTCTAACCATTGTGAGGCAAAATCCGCTGGAAATCGCTTTTGCCAAGGATGGCGGGGAAATGATCCGCGATTTGGCGAAGAAAACACTGAAAGAAGACTATCACGCCAAGAATTCGCTGGTACTGCACCGCGGGCCGTATGATATCATCGCGGTGATGGATGAGAGTGTCAGTGATGCCGCATACACCGTCGCCGGCCCCGTGATCGATCTCTACGATGCCTCCCTGCCGGTGTTGAATGAAAAGAGCGTGAAGCCAGGAGAACGAGCGTTTTTGTACAATCTCAACCGGAACAACAAGAAAGCGCCTTGTATTTTGGCCTCGGCGTCCCGAGCGGATTGGGAAGAGCGGACAGAGGGAACGTATGCCATTCGGATGAAGGGGCCCGAAGCGACCAACGGGATCGCCCGGATTTTACTCCCTGGCAAGCCGATTGAAGTGAATTTAACCGACTCCAGCGGCGCTGCGATTGAAACCCAGCCAGAATGGGATGAGACCACCAAGACGCTGCGCCTGCGCTATCCCAACAGCCCGGATGGGGTGTGGATCCGCATTGCCTATGAGGTGAAATCCGGCAATTCGTTTTAATTATGAAATTAAACCAATGACAAGAAGGGGCAGGTCGATGGACCTGCCCCTTCGGCGTTCTTGGATTTTGCGGGAGTGCGAATCGGGAGTTGGGTCAGGATGACACTTCTTGACCGGAAACAACGATTTTCTGGATGTTCAGATCGCCCATTTTCATCTCGACAAATGGTTTCCCCTCCTTGAGTCCCACCAAACCAAATCCAGTTTCGGTGGAGAGGAACGAGGTGAAGGTTTCGCCGATCTGCGAATCGATGTACAGGGTTTTCTCCACCGCATCGTAG
>JAVFAP010000518.1:0-3539 GCA_034002445.1 bacterium
ATCAGCTCAATGCCCTGTCCGGCCAAACTGGGGTTGAAGCGCAGATCACGGAGTTGGCGCAGCTCATTGACCAGGAAGTGGGTTTTTACTTTGGCCTGTCGATGGCGATGTGGCTGTGGGGCGCGGCGTTGGGCGGGATCCTCTTCGGGTACATCGGGGACCGCATGGGCCGGGTCAAAGGGCTGATCGCGGCGGTTATTACGTATTCCATCTTCACGGGCCTTTCCGCCTTAAGCACCCATTGGTGGGAATTTTGCGCCTGCCGCTTGCTGGGCTCGATGGGCCTGGGCGGGGCCTGGCCCCTCAGTTTGGCGCTGCTGGTCGAAACCTGGCCCGAACGAAACCGTTCGGTGCTTTCGGGTCTGATGGGAGCCGGGGCGAATGTCGGGTTTCTGATCGCGGCCTGGTATACCCGCTTTTTGTTGGGCTTGCGGGAAGCCAATCCCGAAGTGTATTCGTGGATCAACTGGCGCTGGGTCATCGGCATGGGGTTCTTTATCGGATTAAGCAGCCTTTTTGTCATTGTCTTCGTTCCCGAGCCCACCAAATGGCGCATCGCGAAGATGAAAAAGCAGAAATCGTCGTTTTCAGATTTATTTGTGCCCCGTTACCGACGAGCGGCGATCATGGGGCCGCTGTTATCCACCGTCGCACTGTTGGGAACATGGGGTTCGTTCCTGTGGATGGCCACATTTGTGGACCAGATCGCGGAGGGGACACAGTTCCAGAACACCGCGAAAGCGACGATGGGGCTATGGCAATCGGTTGGGCAAATCGCCGGTGGTTTCCTGGGCGGAGTGCTAGCGATCATGATGGGCGGGAATAAGCGCTCGTGGATCTTCCTGTGTATCGTCACCTGGGCGTCGGTCTTTTCGCTGTTTTATTTCAACACGGAGTTTAATTACCAGATGCTCTTCATGGCGTCGCTGGCCGGGATTTTTGTCACGGCATATTTTGGCTGGTTGCCCAAATATCTGTCCGAGTTGTTCCCCACCCGGATCCGTGGTGTGGGTCAGGGTTTTTCGTTCAACTTTGGCCGGATTATCACTGGTTTTGGGGTATTGGGCGCGGGCTGGCTGACGCAGAATATCTTCGATGGGGATTATCGGCGGACGATGATGGTGATGTGTTCCATCTATCTAACCGGCCTCGTTTTGATTATTTTCGCACCCGACACGGGGATGAAGATGGTCTCGGATGAAGAAGACGAAGAAGCGATGCGTGCCTATCGGGAATCGCGGAAATAAAGGGAATGGCCAGAATTTCATGTCAGACGCAAAAGAATGGCCTTGGATTTTCATCCAAGGCCATTCTTTATAAGAAGGCCGAAGCCATCTTTTGAAAACGGGAGTGAAATCAACCCAGCCAACGAGGGGCAAGGGGTAGGATTTAGTTTCAGAGCGATTGGGGTGTCCGGCAGAGAACGGTCCGTTGCATCCAGGCCAGAGCAGACCATACAACGGGAAAGGAAAAGAAAATCCCAGGGGAGAGGAGGCAGAAAGGGCCTCGGTAACCCTGGCAAAGACTGGGGGACCAGCCTGATGGATTTTCGGTTCTCATGGACGGGCCATTGGCTCGGTTGTTTCGTCCCACGTTTTTCCGTGCTTGGAGGTGGAGGAGAGTTTAACGTGGGGCTGCATCCTTGTTGAGAATGCAGCCCCACCCCGATCAGGACTCCCCCGTCCTGTTTTTCGCTAGATGACCATCTCTCGCAAGATGAAGTCGGTCAGGGCGTTGGTGGTATCGTCGTCGAAGACGGTCGGCCCTTCTTCCGAGAGAGAGGGTTGAATCGAGAGTTGCTGGACCTTGCCCTGATTCTCGCCCAGCGCCATCCGGACCGATGGAGCGAAGTCATGCTGAACGGTCCCGGAGATGCGGTTGATATTGCGGGTTTCGAGAATCAAGACTTTGTCGTTTTGCTTGGCTTCGTGAATCAGGTGTTCCAGGTTTTTTTCTTTTTTGCTGAGTTCAATTTTGAGGGGCAAACCCGACCCCAGGATTTTTTCGGCCAAGGCGCGTCCCAGCCCTTTATCTTGGGTCAAGACCTCTCCAAAAGGGAGTAAGGCGACGCTTTTGCCATGCGGATTGATGATGCTGATCCGGCCGATGGTATTGGGCAAGCACCGGGAGGGCTTGTAGTATGTGTTATTTTTTTTACTGGTGCTGAAAGCGCTGTGCAGAACATCGATCAACTCGGGCCCGCTAAACGGTTCAACCGTGTAGTAGAAGATCCGGCAGAGGCGGTATTCGGCTTCGCGGCAGTTATCGAGATCACGCAGCACGATCACTTTGGCATCGGGATATTTCGCGTTGATCTGGCGGACGAGATGGGGCCCGCTGATGCCGAAGGTCGCGGAATCCAAGAAGACCAGCCCATTCGGTGTATTCACCAATATTTCAAAGATTCCATCCAAGGTTTCTTTGTGATGAACCTGGCAGCCCAAACCGGTCAGCAGGCTGATTTGTTTTTCCCACTCGCCAGTTTGCGCAGTCGCGAGGATGACGTTACGGCTCTGGCAGGCTTGGAGGTCTTCTTCCAGGGATTCGGGGTGAACGATGGCGATCCAGGCATCGTGGCACGGGTCCATCCAGACGGTGTTAACGTTCTGGGCGAGTGCGCTATTTACGGCGGCGATCTCGCCGGTGACAGGGGAATGAATCACGATGGGCTCTTCCCCGGGGATTTCAAACTGCGCGATGGGCAATCCGCGATAGACCTGGTCCCCAACTTGGGGCAAACTGACACAGGTAAATTGTTTGCCTTTGTAGAGAGACTGGAAGGCACCGACCCGCACACTGTCCTTGCACCCAATCCGAACCCATGCATCCTTTTGGAAGAGGAGTTGACCGGAAGCGGAAACGGTTTGATGCCGTGCTTTGGATGCAAAACGCTCCGTTTCCGCTTCGATCGGTACAACGTTGTCAGGTGTAGAAGGTATTCTAATTTGAAAATCAGAATGGCTCGATGCATGTATGGAATCGGCTGCCGCCGTTGTTTCCTCGATTGTGGTTTTTTCTTGCAGGATACGCTCGACAGCAGCGATGATTTCGTCGGGACTAAAGGGCTTGGGGATGTAATCGGAAGCGCCCAAGCGCATGGCAGCCGCGGCCGAGGGGATGCTGGAGTAGCCCGTGATCATCATGACAGGGATATCCTGTTTTTCTTTGCGGAGATTTTCCAGGAACTCAATCCCATCCATCTCTGGCATCTTGATATCCAAGAGGATGGCGGCGTAGTCATTCTCTGTTGCCATCTTGAGACCAATTCTTGAATCGGTGCTGGTGTCAGTCGTGATGCCTTTGCTGGAGAAAATCCGTGAGCAGCTTTGGCAAACAACGGCTTCATCATCCACAACTAATATTTTTTTATTCGCGATCATGATGCCCACTCCTGCTTGGAATCGTTGTTACTTGTCTTTCTCTTTATACAAGCCGCGTGCCAACTTTGAAATTGCAAAAGGGTATTCCCGGTAAAAACAGAAAATTCCAGGCAAAAATCGCGATTTTATTGGGGATTTTTGCGACTTTAAAGCAGGCAT
>JAVFAP010000519.1:0-3526 GCA_034002445.1 bacterium
TTTCGGCCTCTTTCCCCGGCCCATTCAAAAACACCGTGGCTTGGTTGTGCTGGGCCAGGATCTGGCTCAACCGGGTGAACTGTTCTGGAGGCCATTCTTTGTTTTGGTTGCCACAAAAGGGGGTGAGCAAGAAATATTCGCCCGGACGCAACCCTTTTTCTTCCAGCCAGCGCCGCACTGTGGCTTTTGCGAACGGATCGGGAGGAAGCGGAAAGCGGGGCGACGCTTCGGGAATGCCCAGGGGCGAGAGCAGGTGCAGATTTCGCTGGATGATATGGGGCATCTCTGCCGAGGGCGGGATGGGTTTGTTGTTCAGCCACTGGGTGAGTTCCTTGGCTTCCTCTCCCCCATGGCAAATGCGCAGGGGCGCGCGGGTGGCCCAGGCGACCGCACCGCTCTTGGTATTGCTTTGCACATCGATGGTTAGATCAAACCGCCGCATTCCCAAGCGGCGGATCAGCTGGCGGCCCTCGGTTAACTGGGTGAACCAAGAGGAACGTTTCCAGCGCTGCCGAGGGAAGAGGATGATTTCATCCAGGCCAGGCAGATTCTGGATGAGGGGCGCGAAATTATCCTGAATAGCCCAAGCGATATGGGCATGGGGGAAATGCGTGCGCAAGGCGGCAAACACGGGGAATGCGCAAAAACAATCCCCCAGGGCGGATAAGCGGATCAGCAGAATACGGTGGATCGGATCGGGAAAATGGTTCATGATTTGATTGGAGGACCAGGGATTCAGCCCCAAGATAAAGTTAGATTCGGCCATTTTTTCATGAAAACAGGGCTGGGGTTTTCTGTGCTTCTCCCCTTCTGGAGGATGCCTCGGTACAATAACCCCGTATGTTTTTTTAGAAAAGGATGGATTCATGAAAAACGGGTTTTGGTTTTTGGCTTTCACGTTTTGCGCTACGGTCCTGTGCGCTGAAGATCTCCGCTCTTCGCAAACCTGCTTTTCTTGCCATGGGCAAGAAAGCCTTGTTGGGCATAAGGATGGAAAAGAAATTTCCATGTTTATTCATCAGCAAGGGTATAACTACTCGGCTCACGCGACGGTAGCCTGCATCGATTGCCATCAGGATATCCAAAGCCTGCCTCATTCCGAAGATCTGCAGCCCGTGAATTGCACCACGGCTTGTCACCTGCCGCAGCAAGCGCGGCTGCGGGGATCGGCGCATCAGGCCCTCTCGTGCAAGGACTGCCATGCCCAAGCCCATCTCATGGTTCCGGTGGCCAATGCTGATAGCGAGGTCCATAAATATCATGTTGTGAAACTGTGTGCTTCGTGTCATGGGGAAAATTCCACCCCCGCTTTGGCGACTGTCTCGCCCCGCATGGAGAATCCGGTGGAGAAATATATGGCGACTGTGCATGGCCAAGCGTATCAGTCGGGCAAGAAGATTGCCGCGGCCTGCGTGGATTGCCATGGCCACCATGATATTTTGCCTGGATTTGACCCCCAGTCCAACGTGAACCGCTATACAATCTATACCCGGTGCCAAAAATGTCATGCTGGACAGGTCGGCAACTTTTTGCAAAGTATCCATGGCAAAGCCCTCCTGAATAAAGCGCCGGATGCGCCGGTCTGCACAACCTGCCACGGCGAACACACCATCATCCCCCGGCGGGATCCCAACTCACCCACGAACACCGCGCATGTAGCCGAGACTTGTGCGCGCTGCCATGCCGCGCGGCAGATCAGTCGGCAGTATGGCTTCTCGATCGATCGAGTTCCCACGTATCAGCAATCCGTGCATGGTGTGAAGATGCAGTCTGGCGTGCTGACCGCCGCCAATTGTGCCTCGTGTCATACCAATCACAACGTGTTGCCTGCATCCAATCCGCAATCGTCGATTCACCCCGCGAATTTAGAGAAAACCTGCGGGCAGTGTCATCCCGGTCCATCGGCGTATTTTACGTCCATCCGTGTCCATGAGGATACCCCGCCTCCCCCACCTGGAGCGGCGGGCTGGATCGAGAACGTGTATCGCTGGGGATTGCCTCTCGTGTTGGGGGGGATGTTGATCCATAATCTGATTGTCCTCTGGTATCATATCCGCAAGAAGATGCGGAAGAGATCGCCCTTGAGGGAAGAGGGCTATTCCTGGCTGGATTTTGTCTATCACGCGTCGCTTTTTCTGGTTTTATCGATCTTGGCGCTTACAGGATTCGCGGGACGCTATCCCCTGTCTGATCTGGCGGGACTGGTCTGGGGGTTGGGGGTGACCGAAGCGGGGCGGGCGCTGGCGCACCGCATGGCGGGGATGCTGCTCATCCTTTTCTTGGGTTTTTATGGAGTGCGGATTGTTCTTTCTTCTGGTCGCCGCAACCGCCTTATGGCGCATCTGCCCCATCCCCAGGATGTGCGGGAATTTATGCAAAACCTCAAGTTTTATCTTGGATTGCAGAGGGAAAGTCCAGAGATCCGCCCGGTGGGGTATGTCCAGAAAATTCAACGTTGGCTGCTGATCTGGGGTTTTGTTCTGATGACGGGGACCGGATTGTTTTTGTGGATTTCGCCTTGGCTCTTCCCTCTTTCCGGGATGGGTGTGCAAGTAGCCCGCGTGATCCATTTTTATGAAGCCTGGTTGATGGTCTTGGGGATCCTGGGATGGCACTTTTTCCATACTATGATGGTTCCTGCCGAGGCCGCCTGTCAGGAACACGGCAATACAGGCACAGGGGCTTCCAGTACAGACCGCTAAAACCAAATCAAAGGCAGGCCGGAGAGCAACGTTCTGCCTCCTCCCTGCGCTGGATTGGAGAAAGGGACGTTCCATTGCGAATGGGAAAAAACAAAGTTTGGGGGATTTGGATCGCGCGGATTGGGCCAGTGCTCTTGCCAGGGGGCCGATTTGTCATCAAACTTCCACCTAAACCAAAAACGAGTCGAGGGGGATTTGGAATATGAAACTAACGCTTGATGGGCAAGCCATAGACGTTGTCGAAGAGAGCGATTCCTCCCTCTCCCTGGTGATTGAGCGGATCAGTCACATGTTGAAAGAGCGGTTTCGGGTGGTGTCAGAACTGGAAGTGGATGGGGTAGCGGTTGGCGATTGGAGCGATCCCGCCTTCCAGGCCCAGACTGTTGGACAAACCCAAGAAATCCGGATCCGGTCCGAAGAGCCAAGAAAACTCGCGGTGAAGGTACTTTATGAGATTGCGACCTACATGCCCAAGATTCAGGATGCGTTGATTAAAACCTCCGAGAAAATCCAATCCCGCAAGGAAGAAGAAGGGATGCGATTACTGGAGCAGGTGACTTCAACGTGGGCGGAACTGCTGCACGGCTTGCAAAGCGCGATCTTGGTGACAGGAATCGATCTGCAGGCCATTCAGGTCAAGGAAAAAACTTTCTTGGACATCAATAATGAGATTCACCAATTTTTAGAAGAGATTTCACGTTTTGTGCAGGACCAGCAGTATCTGGAACTTTCGGATATATTGGAGTACGAACTGGCCCCCCGTCTTCCCGAACTGGAAGAGGGGATCTACCAGATCATTAAAAGTGTGGAGCAAGCCATCCACT
>JAVFAP010000520.1:0-3515 GCA_034002445.1 bacterium
CCCCATTGAACATATCCCTGGGGGCGACCAGGCGGCTGATTATGAGGGCTTGACCCATCACCCGGGCTTTCTTCCAGATGCGCAGGATATCGCGGGGCATGCCTTCGGGAAGATCGACTAGGCTGTAGTCCGCGAAGAGTTCGATCTTGCCGACATACTGGGGATCCAGGCCGCCCTCGTTTGAAATGGCGCCGATGATCTGGCTGGGTTTGACCCCATGGCTTTCCCCCACTTCCACCCGGTAACGCTCCATGCCCCATTCGGGTTTCTGGGATTCGGTCTCTTTTGGCTGTTCTTTCTCTTTTTTCTTCTTTTCCGGCCGGGGTTTCTCGTCCTTGGCGGGGCGGGCAGGCGGGGCGGATTCGGGCTTGTTTTCGGGCAGGGGCAGAGATTCATCCCAGCGGGTGGTCTTGAAGGCCTGGCCATAGAGCCGGGTTTTCTGCAAGGCGCGCAGGATTTCTGGGGTCAGCCCTTCCGGCAGATCCACGGTACTGTATTGATCGAAGATTTCGATCCGGCCGATCAATTTGCTGTCGATGCCGCCTTCGTTGGCGATCGCCCCGACGATGTGACGGGTTTGGGCGCCGTGGACATGACCCACACGAAGCAGGTACCGTTCTTTCCCTTGGGGGGCGGCGGGAATCGCTTCAACCGTGGCCGGCCGTTTGCGTTCGGCGCGATCCTTGGCTGGAGGCGTGCTGGGTCGTTCTCCCCGGTCTCGGGAGCGGGATTGCTCTTGGCGTTCCGCCCGGTCCCGGGAGCGAGAGGGTTCCCTGGATGGGGACGCAGGCGGGGTTTCGCCCCATTTACTAACGCGCAAGGCTTGGCCGAAGAGGCGGATTTTTTGCAGGGCCTGCATTTGTTCCGGGGTCACGCTGGTGGAAAGATCGACGGTGCTGAAGTCGTCAAAAATTTCGATCCGGCCAATATGCTTGCTTTCGATCCCGCCCTCGTTGGCAAGCGCGCCGACCAGGTTGCCCGGCTTGGTGCCGTGATCATACCCAACGGCGACGCGGTAGCGTTCCATCCCGACTTCCGGCTCGGCTTGGATCCGTTCGGCCTTGCGTTTATGCCGCTGGTCCTCCACGGGTTTTTCTTCCTGGATGGGTTTGTTACTGAGCAGGAATGGCTTGCCTCCCTGGGCCAAGTGCGCGAGCGCAGCGGCGATTTCCAAGGCGGGGACATTGTGCTCTTGCTGGTATTCTTCCACCAATTGGTAGTAGAAGCCCAGTTGTTCCACTGCCAGGGCATCGGTGATTTTTTCCTTGAAGCGGTCGATGCGTTTGTTGTTGATATCGTGAGTGCTTGGCAGCCTCATCTTTTCGATTTTTTGGTTGGTGGCCTTTTCGATCGCGTGGAGCATCCGCTGTTCGCGGGGGGCGACAAACAGAACCGCCTCTCCGCTGCGGCCCGCACGACCAGTGCGGCCAATGCGGTGGACATAGGCTTCTGTATCGTAAGGAATATCGTAATTGATGACGTGGCTGATCCGTTCCACATCCAGGCCCCGGGCGGCGACATCGGTGGCGACCAGGATATCCAGTTCGCGTGCCTTGAGGCGGTGGATGGTGCGTTCGCGCTGTTTTTGAACGATATCACCGTTGAGGGGAGCGACGGCGAAGCCGCGCGCTTCCAGTTTTTCGGCCAATTCCACGGTTTCGGTCTTGGTGCGGACAAAGATCAGAATTCCGTCGAATGATTCGGCCTCGAGAATCCGGGTCAAGGCATCCAGTTTATTCGTCTGGCTAACCATCCAATAGCGCTGGTTGATCGTTTCGGCGGTAGTGGTTTTCACCTTGATGGTGATTTCTTCGGGATCGCGGAGGTATTTTTGGGCGATTTTGCGAATGGGTTTGGGAAGAGTCGCCGAGAAGAGAGCGGTTTGGCGCTCCGCGGGGGTTTGTTCTAAAATCCATTCCACGTCATCGATGAAGCCCATGCGCAGCATTTCGTCGCCTTCATCCAAGATCAGCCAGCGGAGATGGGTGAGGGTGAGGGTGCCACGGCGCATGTGGTCCATGACCCGACCGGGTGTGCCTACCACGACATGCACGCCCCGGCGCAGCTGGCGGATTTGAATCTCGTAATCCTGCCCGCCATAGATGGGCAAAACTTTGAAGCCGCGCATGTGCGAGGCGTAGCGGTGAAACGCTTCGGCGACCTGAATCGCCAGTTCCCGGGTGGGTGCGAGGACCAGCACCTGGGGGTTGGATTGACTGAGATCGATCTGGGTGAGAATCGGCAACGCAAACGCGGCGGTTTTGCCAGTCCCTGTTTGGGCCTGACCGAAGAGGTCTTTTCCCGCCAGCATCAGGGGGATGGTCTTGGCTTGGATGGGTGTGGGGGTTTCGTAGCCGACATCGTTCAGGACTTGCATGACGGACTCGCTAAGTCCAAGTTCATTAAATGTGGGCAGATTGGTTTGGTATTCAGACATAAGGACTCCTATACACTGCTCCGTGGACCGCCTCGGCTGAAATCCGGCTGTTTCACCGGCTGCCACGAGGGATCATGACGAAGTGAATTCAATGGCTCTACAGATTTGGATAATGGGGGACAGAAGGGAGAAACCGCCATTGGTTTGCTCGCCAATCCATGAAACCCATTCGAGATTTACGGGGCGCCTGATCCAGGCGAATCCCCGGTTAGAAACACGGGAATGGTTCGGTTTGGCGGGGTATATAGGGGGATTTGACAATCCTATAGGGGAAGCAAGTCATCCAAGTCATACACAACGGTGTAGAGGAGAGAGTTCCAGCCGCGCTCCGTACCGGCACAATGTTACCGCTTTGCATCACACACGCAACAGCGGCCCGATTTCACACGAGAATGAGTATAGCCAGCCGCGCCGGGGAGGCAAGGGGAGAAATAGTGGGTGGCATGGGATGGCTTTTTCTTGTCGATTCTGATCCCAATGCAACAAGGAGAGGGGCTTATGGGGGCAGGGATTACAGCCTTTCATTCCCATCGGGGTTCTTTGTACAACAGGTGGCGGACAAGGAAATCGGCGCGCCGACGCTGGCCGTAAGGGGTTTCCGCGGCGCCGTGGCCAGTGCCGGGGATCACCAGCAAGTCGAAATCTTTATCGGCTTGGATCAAGGCATTCACGACTTGCATGGTCGAGGCTGGGTCCACGTTCTGGTCCAGTTCACCGACAATCAGTAAGAGATTGCCCTGCAGGTGCTTTGCCTGGGTGACATTGGATTGTTCTTCATAGGCGGCATCAACCGGCCACCCCATCCACAGTTCGTTCCACCATACTTTATCCATGCGGTTATCGTGGCAGCCGCAATCGGCCACGGCCACTTTATAAAAATCGCCATGGCCGATTAGGGCACGCAGCGCATTTTGGCCACCCGCGGAACCGCCAAAGATTCCCACACGGGTCAAGTCCATTTCCGGGTGGGAGGCGGCCGCCGCTTTCATCCAGAGAATGCGGTCTGGGAACCCGGCATCGCCCAGGTTTTTCCAGCAAACCTCGTGAAAGGCTTTGGAGCGATACGAAGTCCCCATCC
>JAVFAP010000521.1:0-3504 GCA_034002445.1 bacterium
CCCTTTCTTGTCTTTGTCGCACTGGCGGCGTGGGCCATGGGGATTCTGAATTCATACAACTACTTTATTATGCCCGCGCTAGCCTCGGCGTTTTTCAATATTGTTCTGATTGCTGGGTGTATTCTCGGCCCCTACTACTACCAGAATATGGGCCTGATTGAATTTATGGGGATTGTGGTTGTCTTGGGCGGCATCGCCCAGTTTGTGGTGCAACTGCCCCAGGCCCGCCACATCCAGTTTTTCCCGCCTCTCCAGGTTTCCCCCTTCCATCCCCGGGTAAAGGAATTTTTGATCAAAATGGCTCCAGGGGTGTTCGGCCTGGCAGTGTACCAGATCAACGCCTTGATTACCCAGATGTATTTCGCCTCCAAATGGGATGGCGGCATCTCCATCATGACCTACGCCTTCCGCTTTATCCAATTACCCCTGGGGGTGGTGGGTGTGGCGTTGGCTGCCGCGTCTTTCCCCCGCATTTCGCAACAGATTGAGCAGGATCGCCATGCCGACGCCGCCAAAACATTGATGAAAGTTTTAAAATACCTGATGGTTTTGATGATCCCCGCCTCTGTGGGATTGATGGTGCTGGGCAAGGATATCATTGGCCTCATTTATAACCGCATGGAATTTCAAAAAGCCAATTGGCTGGAACCCACCTACATGGTGATGATCTTCTATGCCTTTGGCCTTTTTTTCTATTCTCTCTTAAAAGTACTGGTGCGGGTGATCCAGGCGCATCATGATTTTACGACACCGGTCAAGATTGGCGCCGTCAGTCTGGTGGTCAATATTGTGCTCTGTTCCCTCTTTTCGCGCTTTCTCCCCCTTTGGTCGCTAGCTTTGGCTTCCGCCCTGGCCAGCGCGGTTCAAGGCGCGCTGCTGCTGGTTGTCGTGGTGCGGCGGATGCCCGATTTCTCCCTGTCCCGCGTCCTCGCCTTCTCGGTCCGGGTCCTTGTGGCCGTGGGGGGGATGGGGCTGGCATGTCTGGCCTTTGTGCAGTATTGTCCCGTGACGGGCGGCACCACCATGAGCCATCTCTTTCGGGTTGTCGTCGGGATGGGTGGAGGGATGGTTGTGTATGCGGGCCTGGGCTGGATTCTATTCCGGCAGGAAATGGAATCCGTTCTCAAATTAAAATAATGGAGAACCGCCGTTCTCCCCCGAGGTTTGTCGTTATGCATGAAACGAAAGACGAAACCATCACCCTCCCCTTGCGGGAATGGGAAGAACTCAAAGCCCGTCTCGAAGATGCCGAAACTCATCGCCGGGGTCTCTTGGACCACACTCGGAACTTGGAGCACCTGGTCAGTGAAGCCACCCAACATGCCAAGAATCTGGGAGACATTATGGCTGAAAAAGAAAAAGACCTCACCCAGACCAAGGCGTTGTGCTATAAGTACGAGCAACTTCTGCGCGATTTGGGGGTCGAACCCGAAACGGTTTGAAAAAACGAGTTCTGTAAGATGAAATCTGCGATCAAGGAATCCAGGAGCCGTGTTTGTGCTATTTGACCATAAAGACAAGTCCTATCAGGATCTCGCGCGGCAAGAGAGCGAACTGTGGGGGCGTTCCAAGAGTGCGGAACGGACCTGCTGGTTCGATTCGCCCACCGTTTGCCGCTACATCAATCAATCCATCTCCGGTCGCCCTGATGTGGATTGGCTGGAGTACGTGAAACAGCGTTATTTATCCCGTCCCGCCGCCCGTGGATTGAACCTGGGCTGTGGCCATGGCGAATTGGAGCGCATGATCGTCCGCCGTAACCTGGTGCAGCACATGGACGGGGTGGATATCAGTGCTGGCGCGGTGGCGCAAGCCACCACCCTCGCCGCCCAGGAAGGCCTGGCGGATCGGGTCCTCTATCGGGTGGGAGACGCCAATGATCTGGATCGCTCCCTGCCCCAGGCCCAGTATGATGTTGTCTTTGTCTCCATGGCCTTGCACCATTTCGCCCATCTGGAAAAAAGCCTGTATTCGGTCCAATCGATGCTGAAGCCCAAGGGGCTCTTTATCGTGAACGAATTCATTGGGCCGGACCGCTTCCAGTGGACAGAGGCCCAGTTGGATGCCGCCAACCGCATTCTGGCTTGCTTCCCTTCGGAAATCAAAGCCAATCTCCGCGAACCCGGAAAAAAAATTACCCGTGTTACCCGCCCCTCCCTCAAGTACATGAAAGAGAATTTCGCCTTCGAGGCGATTTGCTCGGAACGGATCGTACCGGCGTTATACGACAAATTTCATATAATCGAACAGAAGAATTATGGGGGGACCATCTTGCACCTCCTTTTTGAAGCGATTATGGGCAACTTCAAGGAAGAAACCAATCGTGAACACGCCATCCTGGTCCGGATGGCGTGTGTGATGGAAAAACTGCTACTGGATCAAGGCGTCTTGCAGCACGACCACGCCTTGCTGATCTGCAAACGAAAATAGCCGTCTTCTCCAACAGGTTTTGGTTCTCCCGTTCTTGTCTGGGGATAGAACCCCTTCTCCTTTTTTGATACGGTAATTTCACCTCCTCCCCAGGCGTTCGAACCGCCCAGGGAAGCGACGTGTCTCACGAAAGGAGAAGACCATGCCGCAGATCGGCTTTCATACTGATGCTTTCAATTCGTTCTTCTGGAGTTTTGAACAGTGCGTGGACTGGGCGGCCGACCATCAAGTGCCGCATATCGAGTGTGGATTGATCGATGGGACCGCCTACATTCAATCCCTGGGCTATTTCCCCCACATTTCCATGCTGGAAGATCCGGTGGTGTGGCGGCGCAAGATGGAAGCCAAGGGTGTGACCTTCAGCCAAGTGGATGCCGCCTATCCCCTCAGCCGTCTCGATGGTTTGACCATCGGGGTACAATACATTGAAAAGGCAATCCGCTGGGCGAAACTGGCAGGCTGCCCCTGTGTCGATACCACCGATAACAAAACCCTGCCCGAGGGCATGACCGACCGCGAAGGCTTGCAGGTGCTTAAAACCGCCTACGGCCAGATTCTCAAAGTGGCGGAAGCGCATCAGGTTATCATAAACGTTGAACCCCACGGCTATTTTACGACCAATCCCACTTTTATGGCCGAAATCCTGGATTTTTATCCCAGCCCGTACCTGCGGATGAACATGGATACCGGCAATACCTTCATCGCTGGGGAAGACCCGGTCCCCTTTGTTCAGCAATTCAAGGACCGCATCAGCCATGTCCATGTGAAAGATGTCAGTGAAGAGCTGGCCCGCGCTATGCGCGGTGAGATGACTGGCATTGCCCTCAGCCACTGCGCGATCGGCGAAGGCGTGAACGCCGGAGGCATCGAGGCCTGTGTCCGTATCCTGCAAGACCATGGCTACGACGGCGTGTATAGCATGGAGTGCGATGGGACCGTCTTGGAGAAATCCGTGGCCTGGTTTCAAGCGCTTCTGGCGTAGGGGAGGGCAACGATGACTCATTGCTTCTCTGGATTCTTTTCTTTGCGGACCGTGGGCCTGGCCTTGGTGATCCTGGTGGGGCCGGTTCTATT
>JAVFAP010000522.1:0-3480 GCA_034002445.1 bacterium
ATATTCCGATCTGCAGGCGGGGGCCCGCATCCCCCTCCTGGTTGCGGGCACCCGCCTGCTGGACATCACCCGGGAGTATGCCCAATCCCCCAGGGTGCAGGATTTGCGGGACCGCTTGCAGCGCACGGGGGAGAATTTCATCCCCATGCCTTCCACCTGGTTTGGGCAGGACCGCTGGCGGGATGGGAAGCAGGCCTGGGGGTACGGCCTGCCCACCCCCACTCCATCCAACCGGGGACAGCCGGTCTACGCTTGCGAGTTGGACAGGACGCATTTACCCGTCGAAGAATTTCTCTGAGAAAGGAAAACCAAGATGAACCAGTGCAATTTCATCGGGCGCCTGACCCGTGACCCGGAAACACGCCATACCCAAACCGGCACCGTCTTCACCAATTTTTCGTTGGCGATCGACATGGGCAAGGACAAGAACGGCGAGAAGCAGACCGAGTTCGCCGAGTTCAGCGCCGCGGGCAAGACGGCGGAACTGATCGCGCAGTATTGCCAGAAGGGCAAGATGGTGCGCGTCACCGGGCAGTACCAGCGCCGCAAGTACCAGGACCGGGAAGGGAATGACCGGATGGCGCACGGCTTCTTTGTCCGGGATATCGAGTTTTTGAGCGGGGGCCAGGCGCAAGGTGGCCAGGCGCAAGGCGAACAGGCCCACAGCGCGTTTGGCGATGAAAGCGATTTGCCCTTCTGAGGAAAGGAAAAACCATGCAGCAAGCACAAGCAGTGCAAGAGACGATGTTCAACGGGATCGTGACCAAGGTCAGCGACTGGATCGAGGGCGTGGTGGGCGGCTCGCCGGAAAGCATGAAGGCGGTCTATGACAAACTGGGCGCCCCGCTCAACCAGGCGGGAGACGAGGTGGTGGCCAAGCATCTGGCGGTCTTGGCGCCGCTGGATGTGAAGGGCATCAGCGGCCGGACGGTGCGCAAGATTCGCTGCAAACTGCGCCTGGTCAGCGTGGACCGCAGCGGCCGGGGCAAGGTCAACGGCCAGCATGGGCAGGGGCTCAACCAGGTGGCGGAAGGGATCGCGGCCTGGCGGGAATCCAAGGGGTTTGTGACTCCGGACGGGATCGACCCGGAAAACCCCCTCTCCCTGTCCCAGGCGGACGCCATGCTGGGCAAACTGATGCTCTGCGTGACCGAACTCGCCGAGGCGGCCGAAGCGGTGCGCCATGGCAACGAGCGCAACTTCCGCGAAGAGATCGCCGATACCGTGATCCGGCTCTGCGACATCGCCCACACCACGGGGATCGACCTGGAGCGGGAGATCGCGCGCAAGATGGCCAAGAACGAAAAGCGCCCCCTCCGCCACGGCAAGAAAACCAGTTTGTAGGAGTCTACGCCATGGAACGGATGAGCGCGGAAGCATTCCGGGCGCTGCAAGCCCAGCCAGGCCAGAGGCGCAAGCACCACAACCAGCCGATGGAGTACAACGGCCGACGCTACGACTCGAAAAAGGAGGCCCGCTACGCGGTGATGCTGGACCTGGCGCGGCAGGCCGGGGAGGTCCTCTACTGGATTCCCCAGCCTTCCATCCCGCTGCACCATGCCAGCGGGGTGCGCTATCGGCCGGATTTCTTCGTCAAGTACCGGGACGGGCATGAGGAGTGGGTGGACGTGAAAGGCTACGACACCCCGCAAAGCAGGCAAAAACGCCGCCAGGTGAAAGAAGCCTACGGCATCGAGGTGAAAATCGTATGAAAGGAAAAAATGATGAGTGATAAAACAGCAAAACTCAATCCATGCCCGTTTTGCGGAGGGGCAGTTGAATGGCATTTTTCCCTAGGGTTGTTTTTGAGTGAGATCCACTGCCAGAAATGCGGCTTAATCGCCAATTGGGCGAGTGATCCACGTAACCAGGATCGGCACTGGAATAAGCGAGTTTCGAAGAGAGAGAAAGGAGCAACGACATGAGTATCCGAATCCGTACCAGGGGCACCGTGATCCCGCCACTCTACGAGCAAGCCGTGGACTGTTTTGATCGGCTGCAAGTGGATTACGGCTGCAAGCGGCAGCGTCTCGAAAAGTTAATCAACCAACTCAAAAAGAATGGTAAGAGCGAGGCGGAGATTTACGGCAAGATCATCTCCACCCACCGCTGGTTTACCCGGAACCGGACGAAGAAGCGCGGCGACGCCCGGGCGATCCTGACCTACTATGACGAGCGCATCTTCACCGACCTGAAACTCTTCCAGGAACGCAAGGGCATTTACGCCAAGTGGGCGCACCATCCCTTCTACCTGTTCCTGGTGGAAGAAAAAGGATTGGCGCCCTCCTACGCGCAGTCGGTAGCCTGCCAGGCTCAGCGGCTGACGGAACTGGACCCGCGGGAAGACATCCGACAGACCCAAATGTACATGGACGCCAGATCATGCTCGGTACGGTCCTTGATCAGAACGGCGTTCGAACTGTATCACGAATTCAACAAACAAGGAGAACGATCACGATGAAACGAGTATTCCTAGACTTGGAAACCCAGGGGACCGATCCGGGCAAGCATGGTGTATGGCAGGTGTCTGGCTGTGTGGATCTCGGCGGCAAACCCCTCCAGCATTTCAACTTCATCCTCAATCCGCCGGAGAAATACACCTGGGATGAGCGGGCCCGGGAAATGTATCTCGAACAGAAGAAGATCCACGGCTATGACATCGAGCGGGACGGCTTGCCCTACAAAGACTTTCACCAGCGTTTCACCCGGGAAATCCTGGCCGGGGTGGACAAGTTCAACAAGTACGACAAGTTCTTCCTGGTGGGCTACAACGTGACCTTCGATGACCGCTTCCTGCGGGCGCTCTTCGCGGACTGTGGCGATGATTACTACGGTTCCTTCTTCGCCTGGCCCGCCATCGATGTGGCGGTGCTGGCGGCGCATCACCTGGGCGAGGAGCGGCTGCGCATGGCCAACTTCAAACTGGGCACGGTGGCGCAGCGCTTCGGCATCCAGATGGAAGAGAGCAAACTGCACGACGCCGCCTACGATATCGAAATGACCCGGGAAATCTACCTGCGCCTGAACGGGCGCAACCCATCGTAAGCCATTCCCCAATCCCCTTACGCCTGTCCCCGCGCAACTCTGGCGGGGATTTTTTTTTGCCTATTTTGATTGACAAAATATAAATTACATGTACTGTAACATTAGATCAACTACAAAAAACATAACAACAGAACCACCAGAACCAAGAGAACATCCAGAACAACCGGGGCGAAGCGACTTATGGCGGTTACCGCGGCGGAACTCAAAGAAAAATTCAACCTGACGGACAAGAGAGCCAAGTTCGTGATTGAATATTTCAACCAGGATTTCAACGCGGCCCAAGCGGCGGTCACGGCGGGATATTCCAAAAAAACATGCCGGTCCTCGGCGTACCAATTATTGACAAATATTGACATTCAGAAGGCGCTCGCGTACGCGCGCGAACAGATGATGGCCTCGCTGGAGATCAGCGAGGATCACATTCTGAAGCGCCTG
>JAVFAP010000523.1:0-3497 GCA_034002445.1 bacterium
TTGGCAAACGCCCCGAGGCCGCTTTGGGAAAGTCCGGTTTGATTCAGCGCTTCGTCGATGATATTCAAGGCTTCTTCAACCCCGCCAGGTTGGGTGATATCGATATCACTCAGCATTCGGCCTTCCCCCAAGCCCAGACTTTGGGGACGCAAATCGCCCAGATTCAATCCAATTTGCTGATCCGCGTTGGGGCCGATCTGGAAATTCAACTGACGGTTGGTTGTCGAAAGGAGAAGGGTTCCCATCCCATTTTCATCGGGGTTGGGGACATTCACCTGTGTGTCGAAATCCATGGTGATGAATTCTCCTGGCCGGGTGCCGCTGCGAAATTGCACATTTTGCTGCCCCGCTTCGAACCGTACTTCTTCGCCCCCATCGAGGCGGCCGATGTAGCCGGTGCTGTTTTCATCCCTACGGATGGTGAATTGATTTCCTTGGGTGGTCAGATTGCTTTGATCCACCCGCATCCCGCCATCGGGGGTTCCGGCACGGATCCCGGTTGTGGTGGTGAAATTTCCGTTCAGAAGCGGCGTTGAACCATACTGGGTTGTGTTGGCGATGCGTCCGATGTTGTCAATATTCTGGTTGATTTCTCCTTGGAGCGCTTGCAGGGAGGAGGGATCCAACGTGGCCGAGTTCCCGGCCTGCAGGGTCAGTTCCCGGATCCGGTTCAGTTCGTTGGTAATGTTGCGCATCCCCTGATCGGCCACATTGACGAGGTTAAAGCCATTTTGGAGATTTTCGGCGGATTCATTCAATCCGCGGATTTGGGTTTGCCATTGCGAACCCATACGCATTCCGGCGATGTCATTCCCGAAACGCGGGGCTTGGAGCCCTGTGGCCAGATTCTCCATGGACCGCTGCAGGGCTTGCTGGGTGCGGCTGAACGAATTCTGCTGAATTGGGCTAAATTGGGGCTGTGTGATTCGGTTGATACCCATGATCGCGACTCCTTGTTTCTTTATTCCACCAGGAACATCACTGCGGAACACAGAATCGATTTAATTTTCCTCTGATTTTTGGTTTTTTCAAGTTTTATTCAGGTTCAGTAAAATGTCGAGAACGGTTTGGGGCAGGGAATTGGCTTGGGCCAAAACCACGCTTTGTGCTTGCATTAACAGCGAGTTGCTTGTCAATTCCGTCGCTTCCTTGGCGAAATCGGCGCTGACAATCCGCGAATGGGCGGTTTCTATATTGATTGCGCCTAAATCGAGAGACGCGATGGTATCGTTCAGCCGGGACGAAAACGCTCCCAGGCGGCTAGCGAATCCATTGACCTGATCGAGGGCGGCATCCACGATGGCAAACGCTTCTGTGACGCCGCTGAGGGAGGTCACATTGATATCATCCAGAGTATGGGTGGCGTCCAGACCCAGGTTGCGGGAACGAAGATCGGCAAAGAGGTAGGGGATTATCTCATCGGCATCGCTCCCAATGTGAAAATTAGCGGTGCGGCTGGTGGTGGAGAGGATGAAGGTCTCTCCCCCAGCGCTGGCTGGCATGGATACATCCACGATGGCGCCAAAATCCAGGGTCACCTGCTGGAATTTTTTCATGGGGGATAGGGTGTACTCCCCTGAGGTAAACCGGACGTTTTTGTCCCCATTTTGGAATGGGACTGGTTCGCCCCCGTTCAATGAACCGACAAACATCTGGGCGGATGTCACGAGGGTATCGCTGCCCGCCGCCAGCCCGTTTCCAATCCGAAACGTCATCTCCGGGATTTTATCACCTGTTTGGTCTCTGCCTTGCAACGTCACCATTTGCCCCGCGCTCACATCCTGCATGGGGCCGCCATCGATGGAAACCGTGGCTCTCTCCTCGGTCCCCAGTTGGTCGATCCGGGATTCGATGCTCTGGTTCCCCGCGCTGACCAGAATCTGCAGATTGGTGGATGATGCCGCGGCAATATCGTCAATCAGTTGGATTTCACCATCCCCGGTCAGGGTGGCAAGGGCCCCGTTGAATCCTCGGGTCAGCAGGGCTTGGTTTCGGTTATTCAACTCATCGATCAGGTCTTGGTAAGTCTCGATCATGCCATCGCCCACCCCTGTATCCGCCCCGATGGTGAAAATGGAGGAAAAGGTGGTTCCATCGGGATCGGTTCCATTGACGAGAAAGGTAGCCCCGGATGCCAGAGAAACCCCGTTGAGAAAAGAGCCGTCTAGGGTTGTGGTGGAGAGAACCGCTGTCCCGCCTGTGTTCTGGTCAAAGTCAGCCAAGGTGGTGATTTGACGACGTTCTGGAGCGATGATATGAGCCACTTCAATCGTGAAGGCGCCACTATCAAATGTTGAGCCGGTTATTGCTGACAGTTTGTTCCCGATGGAAGCGCTTGTGGTGGTTCCTCCATACTCCTGGTTGTAGAGTTGGGTGTTCCGCGATATGGAGAACGAGGTCTTTGTTTGTAATGAAATGTTTTTTAGATAGATATCGATACTGAATTGAGAAATATTCTCAGACGAGCCGCTGCTGAATTGCAGTCGGCCTTGACTATTGATCTGGACGGTGGTTTCAAGTTGTCCTGTGCCTTGAATCCCAAGTTTGGATTCCGCGGCATTGATCGCGTCTTGCATGGCGCTGATCAGGTTGCTGACTGTGGAGCCAGGGACAATAGAAAAACCACCGCCAAAGAAGGTGGCTCCATCCGCCAGAACTCCCGAAAATTGAATGGAATCCGCGCTGGCGATGGTCACGCGGTTGGCGGTTAGGCCAACCAAGGCATCGCCTGTCGCTGGGCCGGAGCCGGCCTTGTTGAACTGTGCGGTCGAAACCGCGATATCGGGGGCGTTGGCCACGCCGGTGTGCAGGATTGAGTCGCCTCCCGAATTAATTTGGGCCAGACCATGTTGGGTAACCCCAATATTGAGGTACGAGCGGCCCTCAAAAAGAGTCGTCGCATCGGGGCCGAAGGCCAAACTTGCGCCAAAGGGGCGGGTGCCTGGCAGAAAACCTGCTTCTGTCTGGTATGTGCCGTTCAGTAAATATTTCCCTCCAAACCGGGTCGAGTTGGCGATCCGGTTGAGTTCTTCGATTTTTTCTTGGATTGTGAACTGCTGGGTGATGCTGCCTCCCGACGCCGCGACAACCGCCGTGCGTACATCGTTGAGCAGGCTGATGATCTGGGTGACAGCGCTTTCGGCGGTGTTGATCAGGGAGATCGCTTCCTGGGTGTTTTCGGAAGCGCGGTTTAAGCTTCGAAACTGGGTGTGCAGTTTGCTGCTGACCACAAAACTGCTGGGATCATCCGCGGGCCGGTTGATACGCAAACCCGAGGCGATCCGCTGGATATTGGTCTGGATACGGCCATCGGTTTTGTGTAACTGCTGAATAATCTGCAAACCACTGATGTTGGTCCGAAGACTTTCAATCACCATGAATTCTCTCCTGCCATAGGCTGAAGGAAAATTACGAAAAGACGCGTTTTTCGCTAAAGTTTTCCTTGATTTGGCCTATAATGAGAGAAAAAGGAAATCCTGTACCGTATCTCTCCTCAG
>JAVFAP010000524.1:0-3493 GCA_034002445.1 bacterium
AAGGCAGAGATGATGCGCTTTCAACGCATCAACCCCTACTACATTCTGCAAGCCGTGCCACTCGATAGTCCCCAAGGGCTGAAACAACACTGGGCAGGCGTTCATCGCAGCCTCGATCTGGTGTGGTTTGAGGTACTCCAAACGCACTTCGCGGGGAGAGTCTTGCGACGGCTCAGGATCTTGCGCCTGGGTCAAGGCAGGAGAAGCCAGCAGGCTTCCCGCGATGGTGGTTTGGACAAATCGGCGGCGAGGCAAAGCGGGTTGGTTCATCGGTCCTGTTCCTTTCTTATTCCGTCTTCCCTACTCGGTTTCCACCCAGCCAATTGCCTTGCGAAACGAGTAATCGAAGAGAATTTGCCACTCGATCTGCTGGACGGTTTGACAGAATTTTTCCATGCTGTCGTTCTTGCCACGTGATTGTTCACACAGATCGATAAAACCAGCGGGATCCCACACCTCGCGGAGAAGAAAAGGAGGCACTTCATCCCAAGCCACATGGAGTTGCTCGACAGCCTCTTTTAGTTCGGGATAGATGGGGTGCTGACCCACCCGTTGAAACCAGTACTTGGCGTTGGGGTAATCCGGCTCGCGGCGGTGCATGATGCCATGCCAATAACTGCCGGTGTGGGTGTAGACCTGCTGACTCAAGCGATGGGATTCATCCAAGAAATCATGGTACATCCATAAGGCGGCCAGGCAGCATTCCGCCATCTCTAAATCGACAATCCCCCGGCCAGCGAACAGCGATTCCGCACTGAACTGGGCCAATTTTTCCCGTATCGCCAGGTCAGGCCGAGCGGGACCCAAATCCCGCATCGTTTTGTTTCCAATCAATCCCGCGATCACCACCCCATAGCGGTCCGGATTATAATCCACCATCGATCGATCCTCTCTTCGGTCTGCAATATCCTCATCCAACGCTAACATCCGGGCGATATTATTCCATTTTCTCCAAGAATTGTATATTGGCACAACGATATTCTTGAGATACGCTTTCGAGAATGAAAAAAAAGGGGATTCGATGCAATCCAAACGAAAAATTCTCTTCTTATGTACCGGCAATTCCTGCCGGAGTCAGATGGCTGAAGGCTGGGCCCGGCATCTCAAGGGTGAAGTCCTGGAGCCCTACTCCGCTGGGGTGGAAACCCACGGTCTCAACCCGTACGCGGTCCGCGTGATGGCCGAAGCGGGGGTGGATCTCAGTGGGCATCAGTCCAAGTTGGTAAGCCAGTTGGGGGGGATCGAGTTTGACTACGTGATCACCGTCTGTGGTAACGCCAACGAACGCTGTCCGATTTTCCCGGGAAACACCCAGGTGACGCATGTTGGGTTTGAAGACCCTCCCACCCTGGCCCAAGGGGTGACGGATGAGGAAGAGAAACTCGCCATCTACCGCCGCGTGCGGGATGAAATCCGGGATTTTATCCAAACCTTGCCCGAATCGATCCAGCGATAATTATTATGAAAAAAGAAACCGCCATCCGCCGGGCCTTGCTCGCCTGGTTCCATCAAAACAAACGCGATCTCCCTTGGCGCAAGACGAAGGATCCCTACAAGATTTGGGTCTCTGAAATCATGCTGCAGCAAACCCGGGTGGAGGCGGTCATCCCCTACTACGAAAATTTTTTGCAGGCGTTCCCCACCCTTCATGCCTTGGCCGCCGCGCCGGAGGACCGCGTGCTGAAACTGTGGGAGGGGCTGGGGTATTATTCCCGCGCCCGCAATCTGCACAAGGCGGCCCATTGGCTGGTGCAAGAGCAGGGAGGCTGTTTTCCCACCACCGTGGAGGCGATCCAAAGCCTGCCCGGCATCGGAAAATATACCGCTGGAGCCATCGCCAGCATTGCTTTTGGCATCGCCGCTCCCGCCTTGGATGGCAATGTGAAACGGGTTCTGGCCCGCCTGTATGGGATCGAGGACTGGATCGAGAAAGCCAGCTCGATTGCCCAGTGCCTGGATCATCTGCACCGCCTGATCGATCCCAACGAGCCCGGCGCATTCAATGAAGCCATGATGGAACTGGGCGCGCAGGTGTGCCTGCCCAAAAATCCGGCTTGTTCCTCCTGCCCGGTCCGCAAACAGTGCCACGCCCTGGCACTGGACCGGGTGCGCTTTCTCCCCGCGCGCAAGCCAAGGAAACCCATCCCCCATTATGAAGTGGTGGCGGCGGCGATTTATAAAAATGGCCGCTACCTACTGGGGAAGCGGCCTGGTACAAGCATGCTGGCGGGGTTGTGGGAGTTTCCCGGCGGAAAGGTGGAAGCGGGCGAAACCCACGAAGAAGCGGTGCGGCGCGAACTGCGGGAAGAATTGGGAATCGAGGTGGAGGTGCAAAAGCATTTGGTATCGGTGGATCATACCTACACACACCATACGGTTACGCTGCACCTGTATCTCTGTCATCATATCGGAGGGAAACCACAAACGCTTTATCATAGCGATTTGAAGTGGGTTTCACCGAAACAGTTTGTTGAGTATCCGTTTCCTGCGGCGAATATCAAGTTTTTTCCCTACTTGAAATCATGAACAATCGGGGATCGTGAGAAGGCGTGGATTGGTGTCTTGGGGGGAATATGGTATTATGGGAAAAAACCGGTTGACGTACTAATAATTCTGTGATAGTTTGATGATCAGAGTAAAACGATTCCGTTGAGGCTGGGAATTATGATGAACTGCCGTTGTTTGCCTGACTGATCCGGATGGACCTGTATCTTTGATCCTAAGGTTTTTGCATACATTCAGGAGGCGAGATGCATTTGCTATGGATGTGGGGATTTCGCACACGACTCAGTCTTTATTGTGAATATACGGTTTCGCTCTTGGGAATCGGCAGGGTGTATCCCTGCTCATCATACAGAAGGAGGGTTCTCCATGAACCAACCGAAAACACACGCCATTCGACAGGGCAGGTATTACTACCACCCCACCGCAATAAGAACGAAAGTCTTCTCTCTCTCTCTCTCTCTCTCTCTCTCTGCCTGCTCATCGGCATGATAGGGATTGGTGATCTGGCTTGGGGGAAAACGACGGATGTCTACCCCAAACCAGTGAGTGAATACGCCGAACAAACCGGCCCCGGGCAGATGACCTTTTTGGCCTACCCCAAGTACTACCGCAACGCTAATAACGAACTCACCGAAGTGAACACGACCCTTTCCGTATCTTCTGATCCGGATTGGGATTACGAAGTCACTTCCGGCATTTGGAGCCTCTCTGTACACAAAGACGGCACCTTCCAAGCGCGCCATGCAGGGGATGCTTTCACCTACCAGTTCGATTCACTGGGGGTCGACCGGGGTTCCGAATTCCAGCCTTTGGACCTGGGGAAAGCCAATTTCTCGCAGATGGCGGTTGCCGGGGACACTGTAACCTGGCAGAATGTCGTCGCAGGCGTTGACCTGAAGGTCCGCTATATTCATGATATTTTGAAGGTTGATGTCGTGGTCAAAAAAGAGACCATGGGCCGCATCAAAACCTCGGCCCAGCGCGGTGA